>DWYB01000043.1 GCA_019118885.1 Candidatus Mediterraneibacter surreyensis
GAACAAGCGGAACCAGAAATCTCCATAACCGGAAACGGTTCCCGGCAAGAAAAGAATGATTTAGTTACCCTTTATATGATGCGGCTATTGGAAATTATGTACCGGTTTCTGTCAGTTTGTATGAGTATTTATCGCTCCGGCTCAGGATTGGAAAAACAAGAAAAGCGAATAAATACGTCTGACCTGATGCACAATCCGCGGGAAGAGGAAGATTGATAACGGCGACTGTGGAAGAGAATTAGGCAAAACTTAGAATCAGGAGAGCAGCGTTAAACGGGCACGCGAAGTTGTCTGACGGAAAGAGTTCTTCGCGTGCCCGTTTTGCTTTTAGCTGATATGCTGATTTATTAGTTTGCGTTATTCTCTGTAACCGGAGCCGGGATCAACCTTTTCTCTGCCTGCGGATACGTGAGTCAGTCATTCCGTATCTGCTCCCTTTTCAAACGATTTTCCTTTCCTGAGCTGGTACGAAAAATCGAAATTTTTATTTACGCCTCAACCGGTTCAATTCTTCTTTTTCTTCCCGGCTCACCTGATAGGACTCCCGTATTTTTTGAATTGCTTTATTATGTGTGAAGTCATCCATACTGTTATTTTCAAGCAGCCGCCTTGTCTTCTCCGGGAATTTTACATAACACACCTGGATTATCCAGGCTGCAGCCATCTTTACATAATATCCGTTATGACGGATTTTGTTACAACTAGAGAGAATCTCATCAATATGTTCCTCATCAACAAAATAATCCAGCATGGCAACGATCATAAAGCGAAGCTCAAATTCTTCTTTACTTTCTCTGTAAGATTTCAGATAAGCAAACCAATACTCCGGATCTGTTCTCATGAATTTGAAACCGCTGACACAGCTGTCGCAGATGGACCAGTTTGAGATCTTCGGAACAAATTCATCCAGATACTTACGATATTCTTCCTGTTCCATCTTTGCATATCCGATGACAAGCCCCTGTACCATAACCTCTTCATGGATCGAATCTGCAGTGATTTTCTCCCGTGCTTCTTCAAGATAAGCGTGGAAATCCCCCTTCGCTGTTTTCTTTGCCAGCTTTCGCATTTCCGGCAGCCGAACCCCCAGTACCCGGGATACCCCGGGTAAAAGTCTACTGTTAAATACTCTGTAATCTTCTTCCGCCAGATCATATAGTTTCGCGGTGATTTCTTCTATCATCATATTCTCCCGTACTTCTATAATTACTTGAAAGACAGTAAAAGGGCCTTCGTCCGTCTCCGGATCGAAAACCCTTTCATCAGCTTTCTAAATACACAGTCTTACATATCTGAGCCTCTAGTTTTCTTTGCTCTTCAGATATTCGTCGATACCTTTCGCACCTGCTTTTCCCGCACCCATGGCAAGGATAACTGTTGCCGCTCCTGTCACGGCATCGCCGCCGGCGAATACGCCTTCTTTTGAAGTCTGTCCATTATCCTCATCGGCAACGATACATTTTCTGCGGTTTGTCTCCAATCCTTTTGTTGTGGAAGAAATAAGCGGGTTCGGTGATGTTCCGAGAGACATGATAACAGTATCCACCTCAATATCATACTCAGATCCCGGAATCTCCACCGGACGTCTTCTTCCGGAAGCGTCAGGTTCGCCAAGCTCCATTTTAATTACAGTCATGCTTGTTATGTTTCCATTTTCGTCTACATTGATCTTTTTCGGATTTCTGAGCAGGTCGAAAACAACACCTTCTTCTTTCGCATGGTGTACTTCCTCTACTCTAGCCGGAAGTTCCGCCTCACTTCTTCTGTAGACGATATGTACGTCAGCCCCGAGACGAAGAGCTGTTCTGGCTGCATCCATTGCAACGTTTCCGCCGCCTACAACTGCAACTTTCTTTCCTGCCGCAATCGGGGTATCATAGGAATCGTCAAACGCTTTCATCAAATTGCTTCTTGTCAGGTATTCATTCGCGGAGAACACTTCATTGGCATTTTCTCCCGGAATCCCCATAAACATCGGAAGACCTGCGCCTGATCCGATAAATACAGCTTCAAATCCCTCATCTTCCATAAGCTGGTCGATGGTTGTGGATTTTCCGATGACAACATTTGTCTCGAATTTAACACCAAGCTCTTTTACTTTCTCAATCTCTTTGGCTACAACTTTCTGCTTCGGAAGACGGAATTCCGGAATTCCGTATACAAGCACTCCGCCCAGTTCATGAAGTGCTTCAAATACTGTCACGTCATATCCCATCTTTGCGAGATCACCTGCGCAGGTAAGTCCCGAAGGACCGGAACCGATCACAGCCACTTTGTGTCCGTTCTTTGTATCTGCACCGACAGGTTTGATATCATTCTCAAGAGCGTAATCCGCCACAAACCGTTCCAGTTTTCCGATAGAAACAGGCTCACCTTTAATACCGCGGATACATTTCCCTTCGCACTGTGACTCCTGAGGACATACACGACCGCAGATAGCCGGAAGCGCACTGGATTTACCGATCACTTTATATGCCTCTTCGATATTTCCTTCTTTTACTTCATGGATAAACGCCGGAATGTCAATGGACACCGGACATCCCTGAATACATTTTGCATTCTTGCAGTTCAAACACCTTGTGGCCTCTTCCATAGCCTCTTCTTTATTATATCCAAGGCATACCTCGTCAAAGTTTGTTGCGCGCACCTTGGGATCCTGTTCTCTTACAGGTACTTTCTTCAACATATCAGCCATTATTCGTCACCTCCGCAATGTCCGCATCCGCCATGATGAGTATCACCCTCCTGAAGTTTCAGAAGAGCACGGCCTTCCTGTGTCTTGTACATCTGACTTCTCTTCATCGCCTGATCAAAGTCTACCAGATGTCCGTCAAACTCCGGACCGTCTACACATGCGAACTTGATCTCATCGCCCACCTGAAGCCTGCATGCACCGCACATTCCGGTTCCGTCCACCATGATCGGATTCATGCTGACGATCGTCGGGATCTCCAGTTTCTTTGTCAGGAGGCAGACAAACTTCATCATGATCATCGGGCCGATTGCAATACAGACATCATATTTGTTTCCGTTATTTACCAATTCTTCTACCATAGTCGTAACCATGCCGGCATGTCCATATGTACCGTCGTCTGTACATGGATAGTAATTTCCCGCGACAGCCTTCATCTCATCCTCAAGGATCAGCATATCCTTTGTCTTGGCACCTACGATCACATCCGCCTCAATCCCGCGCTCATGAAGCCATTTTACCTGCGGATATACCGGAGCCGCTCCTACACCGCCCGCAACGAAAAGCATCTTCTTATTCTTCAGGGTCTCAATATCCTCATTTACGAACTCGGAAGGACATCCGAGAGGGCCTGTGAAATCGCGGAAATAATCGCCTTCTTTTAAGCTTCCCATTTTTGTCGTGGATGCTCCCACTTCCTGTACGACAATAGTGATCGTTCCTGCCTCTCTGTTATAATCACAAATCGTAAGAGGGATACGCTCGCCTTTTTCATCCATCTTTACAATAACAAACTGACCGGGCTGACAGTGCTGCGCAACACGGGGCGCATGTACATCCATCAGAAAGATCTTGTCGGCCAGCTTCTCAGCTTTCATTATCTGATACATGATCTTCCTCCTTGAAAAATTCACTCTTTCAATATAATACGCCATAAATCCCCTAAAGGCAAGTAATTATAACATGCTTCTAGTCAATACTTCAAAATTTCAGTTTACACAAAACGGGGTCTACCGTCTCCGGCCGACCCCGTTTTTGCAAGATTATTTCAAGGATAATACAGATATCTTTCACACTGCATCTAACCTTAGAAATCAACCTCTGTTCCGTAATATGTACATGTAAGAAGTTTCTCCATAGTAGCCGGATCAATAGCACGCGGGTTGGATCCTGTGCACGCATCTCCGACTGCCAGTTCTGCGATATGAGCAACTTTCTCTTTGAACTCATCCTCGTTGATACCAAATTCTTTCAGCGTCTTCGGAATGTTCAGTTTTTCATTAAACTCGTTAATCTTCGCGCGAAGGCTGTTAATGAGGGCTTTCTCTGATGTTCCCTCAAGACCCATTCTGCGTGCGATCTCTGCGTATCGGCTTGCTGCCACCGGATCTTTCGCATTATATTCGATTACATACGGAAGATAAATTGCATTTGCACATCCGTGCGGTATATGTCCTGTGGAGAATGCGGCGCCTGTCTTGTGAGCCATGGAATGTACGATTCCAAGCAGTGCATTTGAGAATGCCATTCCTGCAAGGCACTGTGCGTAGTGCATCTGCTCTCTTGCCTCCATATTGCAGTTATAGGATGCCGGAAGATAATCCAGTACCATCTCAATTGCCTGAAGTGCAAGCGGATCTGTAAACGGTCCGTGAAGTGTAGATACATACGCCTCAATCGCATGTGTCAGTGCATCCATACCTGTGTAAGCAACCTGTTTTACAGGAAGTCCTGATACCAGATCCGGATCTACAATTGCAACATCCGGTGTTATATTGAAGTCAGCAAGCGGATACTTCACACCAGTCTGATAGTTTGTGATAACAGAGAAAGCTGTAACTTCTGTCGCTGTTCCGGATGTTGAAGGGATAGCGGCAAATTTTGCTTTCTGTCTCAGCTCCGGGAAGTTAAACGGAGTACAGAGATCCTCGAAAGAAGTCTCCGGGTACTCGTAAAATGCCCACATAGCTTTTGCAGCGTCGATCGGTGAACCGCCGCCCATAGCTACGATCCAGTCAGGCTCGAACTTGCGCATAGCCTCAGCGCCTTTCATAACTGTCTCAACAGACGGATCCGGCTCAACGCCTTCAAAGAGTTCGACTTCCATTCCGGCTTCTTTCAGGTAATTCACTGCTTTGTCAAGAAATCCCTGACGTCTCATGGAGCCGCCGCCCACTACAAGGATTGCTTTTTTACCTTTTAAGTTCTTCAGCTCTTCCAGACTTCCTTTTCCATGGTAAATGTCTCTTGGTAAACAAAATCTGCTCATAACCTGCATCTCCTTTAATATGTATTGTTATTTTTTTAACACAGTCATTATAGCTCAATTCTGTAAAAAAGACAACCCATGTATTGTTAAAAATACATAAATATTTTTAACAATAGCAAGGTTGTCTTTAATCACTTTTCACCACAAAACTTTCATCCTCCACATATTCATGTGCTAATCCGTTGTAATATAATTTCGAGTAGTAACTTCTGTTGCCTTACCATTCTGATCATTTACAAGGATGGCATTAAATATTGTCTGGGTATTTTCAGGCATATCAACAGGTCCGGTATATTTTTTTGTGGAAGATGAACCCGGATCCGGAGTGGATCCGTCCATTGTATAGTAAGCCGTATACCCATCAGGAACAGTGATCGTGATCTGAGCAGGCTCCGTATACTGCCCGGTAGAGGGTGTCACCGCCGGAGCATTAACAATGGGGAACTCTATCTTATATGACGCGGATGAAACAATACTGGGAATTCCAGCTGCATTGACAGCTATCGCACGAATCTCAGTATCCCCCTCTGTCTGTAAAAGAATCGGCTCCTCATATTTTGTACCAGTCTCAGCAGTTGGATCTGATCCATCAGTCGTATAGTAAATATCCCCGCCTGTGTCTGATGTGATCGTTACCTCCTGAACCTCATTATATGTGCCCGCCTCCGGACTGAATACAGGCGCGGAAGATATATACTCGGAAACAGAACTGAGCACATTCTCATCTTCACAGTCCTCCAGCAGAGCCGAGACTTTTTCCGGCTGTTCCGTATCCATATAAAATGCAATGGCGGCTTCATACAATTGTGCATTTGTAGGTTGCGTTTCTATCGCAGTCAGGAAGACATCTTCTGCGCTTTCCAGGTCGTCCTGATCGATGTACATTTCTGCATAACCGGTATATGCGTCCGGTCTTGACCGATCTTTTCTGACCGCACGGTCAAAATAGTTTTCAGCCTGATCATAATCGCCGCTCTGTATTGCACGATAACCTTTATTTATCATAGAAGTATAAGAATTCTGATAAACAAGATATATTCCCGCAATGATCAGCGCCAGCAGCAGAAACAGCGTAATAAGGAGATTGCGTCTTTTTCTCTTTGCGGCCTCCAGTCTTTTCTGCTGCCGTACTCGACGCTGTTCATCCGTATTCTGTTTCTGACGGCGGAGTTCATCTGTATTTCTTCTCTGTCCGCGTACTTCAGATGTATTTTTTCTCTGTCCGCCGGTTCGCCTTTTATCACGAATCCGGCTTCTCTCCTCAGGACTGAGAACTCTTGTAGAATTTACATTCTTCGTCCTGTCATCCCGCCTGTATCTCCTGATATCATCGGTCTGTATCTGGCGTGTAGCACCTTCCACAGATCCCTTTACTTCTCTAGCAAGGACATCATCCAGTGGATTGTAATCCGGCACGATCTGTACTTCAGCCCCGCATTCAGGGCAGACCACCTGATCATCCGGAATTATTGCCCCGCAATGGGTACATCTCATGGCCTTTCCTCCTGAGTACGTATCGTCTCCACACAGTTATCCATTAGCATCGCGATGGTCATAGGGCCGACCCCGCCGGGTACAGGTGTGATCGCGGATGTATGCGGCTCTACGTCTGCATAATCTACATCGCCGCAGAGATGATTATTTTCGTCTCTGTGCATACCTACATCGATCACAACCGCCCCTTCTTTTATATATTCTGAAGTAATAAACTGCTTCTTTCCAATCGCTACGATAAGGATATCCGCTCTTTTTGTCACTTCTTTTAAATTCTTCGTTCTGGAATGAGTTACAGTCACAGTTCCGTTTTCTCTGAGCAAAAGCGCCGCCATCGGTTTCCCTACAATATTGCTGCGCCCGACCACCACGCACTCTTTTCCTTCAATCTCTATACCGGAACGCTTTAAAAGCTGTATGATGCCGGCAGGAGTACAGGACAGAAAGCCTTTCTCTCCGATCCAGAGGCGGCCGACACTGACTGGATGGAATCCATCCACATCTTTATCCGGCGAAATCGTTCTGATGATCCGGTCTTCATCGATATGTTTCGGAAGAGGAAGCTGTACCAGAATTCCGTTTACCTCATCATCCTGATTCAACTCTTCCACCAACGATACCAGCTCTTCTTCTGTTGTCTCTTCCGGAAGTTCATAGGCTTTTGACCGGATACCGATATAGGCACATGCCTTTTTCTTATTGTTAACATAGACCGAAGACGCCGGATCGTTTCCCACCTGAACCACTGCCAGGCAGGCATGTTTACCTTCCGCGCTCAGTCTCTGCATTTCTTCTTTCAATTCATCTTTGATCTGTTTTGAAATCTTTTTTCCATCAATTAACTGTGACATTGACTTCTCCTTTATCTAAAACAGTCCTGTAATCTTTCCGTCTTCCGTAACATCTATTCCGTTTGCTGCCGGTACCTTCGGCAGACCCGGCATAGTCATGATGGCGCCGGTCAGCGCTACGACAAATCCGGCGCCGGCGCTCACATATACTTCACGGATATGGATATCAAATCCGGTCGGTCTCCCCAGCTTCTTTGCATCGTCTGACAGTGAATATTGATTTTTCGCCATACAGACCGGGAAAGATCCAAATCCCATCGCTTCGATCCGGTCGATCTGTCTCTGGGCAGCAGGTTCATAGACAACTCCATCGGCTCCATATATCTCTTTTGCGACTGTTTCGATCTTTTCTCGAATTGACAATTCATCACTATAAAGAGGATGGAAATCGCTTTCTTTGCGTTCCAGAGTCTCAAGCACTTTTTCTGCAAGGGCAATCCCGCCTTCTCCGCCTTTCTCCCATACTTCGGAAAGAGCAAATTCACATCCTCTCTCCTCGCAGAATCTGCGGATATATTCATTTTCCGCCTCTGTGTCTGTCACGAAAGAATTCAGCGTTACAATCACAGGCACTCCATATTTCTGAATGTTTTCAATATGTTTTTCAAGGTTAACAATTCCTTTTGCAAGAGCATCCAGGTTTTCCTCTGCCAGGTCACTCTTTGCAACCCCTCCATTATACTTCAATGCACGAACAGTTGCAACCAGAACAACTGCATCCGGCTTTAACCCTGCCATACGGCATTTAATGTCAAAAAACTTTTCCGCTCCCAGATCTGCGCCGAATCCTGCTTCTGTTATTGTAATATCGCTCAGCTTCATTGCCATTTTTGTAGCTCTTACGCTGTTACATCCGTGCGCAATATTGGCAAAAGGCCCGCCATGCACAAGTGCCGGTGTATGCTCCAGCGTCTGGATGATGTTCGGCTTGATCGCATCTTTCAGCAGCGCCGCCATAGCTCCTGTTGCCTTCAGATCATCTGCCGTAACAGGTTCACCGTCAAAATTGTATGCAACAATGATCTTTCCCAGTCTGACTTTCAGATCCGCGAGATCATCAGCCAGGCAGAGGATCGCCATGATCTCAGATGCAACCGTGATCACAAAATGATCTTCCCTCACCATGCCGTCTGTCTTATTTCCAAGGCCGACAACAATATTTCGCAGTACACGGTCGTTCATGTCCAGACATCTCTTCCATACTACCTGTCTCGGGTCAATCCTGAGTGCATTTCCCTGCTGAATGTGGTTGTCCAGCATCGCAGCCAACAGATTATTGGCAGAAGTGATCGCATGGAAATCCCCGGTAAAATGAAGGTTCAGATCTTCCATCGGAACGACCTGGGCATAGCCTCCTCCAGCTGCGCCTCCTTTGATGCCAAAGCATGGACCAAGGGAAGGCTCACGAAGAGCAATCAGAGCTTTTTTGTTCAACTTTGCCATCGCCTGTCCAAGTCCTACCGTCGTCGTTGTCTTCCCCTCTCCGGCCGGCGTCGGATTGATTGCAGTGACAAGAACCAGTTTCCCGTCCTTATTGTCCCTGATCTTCTCCCACAGATCGTCGGATAACTTTGCTTTATACTTTCCATAGAATTCCAAATCATCTTCACTGATCCCTATGGTAGCTGCGACGTCTTTAATATGTTCCAGTTTCGCTTCCTGTGCGATTTCAATATCTGTTTTCATCCTGTCTCCTCCTCTTGTATATTATAATTTTGTATAGAGTGTTATTATTTAATTTTGTCTGCCGCCATTAAACTATTGTCCTGCGTTCAGATATTCCTCAAATTCTTCTTTGGTCATAAGCACCTTACGCGGCTTTGTTCCTTCTTCAGGTCCGACGACGCCGGCCTCGGCAAGCTGATCCATGATCCTTGCCGCCCGGTTAAATCCGATCTTGAACATTCTCTGCAGCATGCCTATGGAAGCTTTCTCTTTATCTATGATAAGCTTTCCCGCCTCAACAAAATATGTATCCTTGTCGTCTCCGTTATCAGCTGCTGAAACGCCGCCTGCGGACGGCATGTTCGTATTCATATGTTCCTCCAGCTCATCATTATAACTGGTGTTTCCATTATTTTTGATCAGATAGTCCACTACATCCTGCACTTCTTTGTCAGAGACAAAAGAGCCCTGGACACGCACCGGCTTCGGATATCCGGACGGATAGAAGAGCATATCTCCTTTTCCGAGCAGTTTTTCCGCGCCGTTCATATCGATGATCGTTCTCGAATCCACACCTGAAGTCACTGAAAACGCGATCCGGGAAGGCATGTTTGCCTTGATCAGCCCGGTGATGACATTGACCGACGGCCGCTGAGTAGCAACAACAAGGTGAAGTCCGGCAGCTCTGGCAAGCTGTGCCAGACGACAGATCGCGCCTTCCACTTCTCCTGGCGCTACCATCATAAGATCTGCAAGCTCATCGATAATGATGATGATCTGAGGCAGTTTCTTTTTAATTTCCTCCCCTGTCTCGCCTTTCTCTACTTTTGCATTAAATCCTTTCAGATCTCTAACATTATATTCGGCAAAGAGTTTATAACGTTTCTCCATCTCAGCCACAGCCCAGTTCAGTGCGCCTGCAGCCTTCTTCGGATCAGTTACGACAGGGATCATCAGGTGCGGTATTCCATTGTACACACTCAGTTCGACCACTTTCGGATCCACAAGGATCAGCTTGACTGATTCTGGATCCGCCTTATATATGATGCTCATGATCAATGTGTTGATGCACACTGATTTACCGGACCCGGTGGCTCCTGCAACCAGAAGATGCGGCATCTTCGCGATATCGGCGACCACAACTTTCCCTGCGATATCCTTTCCCACTGCAAATGTAATGGGCGATGTACTTGCTTTAAACTCTTTTGATTCCAGCAGGTCGCGCAGCATTACCGCCGTATTTTCTTTGTTTGGCACCTCGATGCCCACCGCCGCTTTTCCGGGAATCGGAGCTTCAATTCTCAGATCCGCGACCGCAAGGTTCAGCTTGATGTCATCCGCCAGCCCCACAATACGGCTTACCTTCACGCCTTGTTCCGGCTGAAGTTCATATCGCGTTACGGACGGACCGCAGCTTGCATTTGTCACATGGACGCCCACGCCAAAGTTCTGTAAGGTCTGCTCCAGTTTCAGTGCGGTTGCTCTCAGATGACTGTCCGAATCTCCGCTGCCTTTCTTTCCGTGTTTCAAAAGATTCAGCGGAGGTGTATGGTAGACTTTCTGTTCTCTATCCTGCTGCTCTTCTACAGCAGCAGCCACATTCTCAGTCTCTGCGGAGACATCCGCCGCCTCCTGAGCTTTATTCCTGCGCTTCGGCTGTTTTACAGGCTGTGCCTGAACTGCTTGAGCGGCTGCCTCATTACCATCGTCAGATCCCGCGTTTTCTGTATGGGCCTGTGAAAACAGATCGGCAGATTCTTCCGGAACGGACGTTTCCTCAGGCTCGGCGCGATTGATAACGAAATCATTCGCCGTAACTTGCCGGGAATTACTGTTTTCCACCGGTTCCTCGGGAATAAGCTCATAAACATCCGGAGATTTTTTCCGTCCTCTTCTCTTTGTACCCGCAGACTCCTCACCCAGCGTTGTCGCAAACGAGACTCCGGAGACTTTGCGGTCGCTTCTTCTCTCTCCTTTTGCCCTGTCGGACTCTTCTCTGTTCCTTGCTGCATTTTTCTGTTTTTCTTCTCTTTGCTTTGCACGGATCACAGCCGTCTCCTGACGCCTCTTTTTTGCATCCTCATATGCTTTCCTGCTCTGCCGTCCGATCGGAGCAAGCAGTGATTTCTCGGTGATCAGGATCATACATATGATCGACAGGATAACAAGTACGACGTAAGTTCCTATCACACCGATCAACGGACACATCAGGCTGATCAGGCAGCCTCCTGTAAGCCCTCCCGCATTCCGGTGCTCACTGGCCGCTTTATAGTAAGAAAGCAGCGAAGCTCCCGGGGTATAAGAATTGAATATAAGTTCCAGGATTGCCGCGATAAACAAAAACAGCATAACCGCCGCTGCAATCTTTATATAAGCATGTGCGTTCCCTTTGTTTGACACAAGGAAAGCAGCCAGTGCAAATATCACGAAAGGCAGAAGATATGCCATAAATCCAAATAATCCGAAAATTACGGACGATACCGCCTCCCCAACGATTCCTCCGACTCCAAAATTACTGAGAACAAGCAGAATGCATACGGCAAGCACCGCCAGAATAATAATTTCTCCCCGAAGTTCTGTATTCTGCTGTCCCTTTTTTGGTCTGCTTTTTGAGTTCTTACGGCCTTTTGTCGATTTAGCAGCCATATAATTCCCCCTTGATAATTAAACATACTATATATAGTATATCATCATTTGAAAATCATGTCATTATATTTTTTTCTCCCGGATCAGTTCGTGGAGTTTCGCAAATGCCTGGCTGATTCCTCCCACTTCGTCGATCAAACCTTCTTTCACGGCTTCCTCCCCCTCAAGCATCGTTCCTACATCTTTGACCAGTTGTGTAGAGTCAAGCATAAGTTCTAACAGACGTTCCTGGCTGATCCGGGAATGCGAAGAGATAAATCTGGCGATCCTGTCCTGCGTCTTCTCCATATTGCGGTAGCTTTGGATTACACCGATAAACATTCCCGTGGAACGTACGGGATGAACAATCATCGTGCCGGTAGGAACAATAAACGAATAGTCCGCCGATACAGCCAGCGGACCTCCGATAGAATGGCTTCCGCCCAGCACAAGCGACACGGTAGGTTTACTCAGGGAAGCAATCATTTCAGCTATGGCCAGCCCCGCTTCCACGTCTCCTCCAAGTGTATTCAGCAGGATGAGCACGCCTTCCGTCTCGTCATCCTCCTCCGCAGCGGCAAGCCGAGGCAGGAGATGCTCATATTTCGTGGCCTTTGTATTTCCTGACACCGCCTCATGTCCTTCAATCTCCCCGATTATCGTAAGAAGCTGGATGCCATGTTTTGAGTGTCCGCCTCCAAGATCAAGGGTTCCCATCTCCCTTATTTCTTCGTTTTCTTCATTTCTCTCTTTCTGAGCCGAGTCTTGCGCCTGCTCTTTTCCCATATTTCAGATACCTCCTCTTTATCACGTGCCTTGATCAGCAACGGTTTTTCTTAGATTTAGTATTGAAGAAATATGGTATTTTTATACTGAAAAATGGTATGAATGCAAATTGTATACATCCATACCATTTTATAATTATCCCAAAGCCTGTTCTACATCGGCTATGATATCTTCCACATTTTCAATTCCCACGCTGAAACGGATCAGATCCGGCTGTACTCCTGCCTCAAGAAGCTCCTGCTCGTTCATCTGGCGGTGCGTATGGCTTGCCGGATGGAGAACACAGCTTCTTGCATCAGCTACATGTGTTACGATAGCGACCATCTTCAGCTTATCCATCATCTCTACTGCCGCTTCTCTTCCGCCTTTCAGCCCGAAAGTCAGTACGCCGCATGTTCCGTTCGGCATGTATTTCTGCGCCAGATCATAGTATTTATCTCCCGGCAGAGACGGATAGCTCACCCATGCCACTTTCTCGTGATTCTTCAGATACTCAGCGACTTTCAGAGCATTCTCGCAGTGACGCGGCATTCTAAGATGCAGCGTCTCAAGTCCGATATTTAACAGAAAAGCGTTCTGCGGAGACTGGATAGAACCAAGATCACGCATCAGCTGCGCTGTCGCTTTTGTGATATATGCGCCTTTTCCGAATTTCTGTGTATACACAATGCCGTGATATGTCTCATCCGGAGTGGTAAGCCCCGGGAATTTCTCCGCGTTGGCCTCCCAGTCGAAATTGCCGCTGTCCACAATAGCTCCACCGACACATGCAGCATGTCCGTCCATGTATTTTGTCGTTGAATGCGTCACGATATCAGCGCCCCACTCAAACGGACGGCAGTTGATCGGAGTTGCGAAAGTATTATCCACAATAAAAGGAACACCATGCGCATGAGCTGCCTTTGCAAACTTCTCAAAATCAAGTACGACAAGCGCCGGATTTGCAATGGATTCGCCGAATACAGCCTTTGTGTTATCCTGAAAAGCAGCTTCCAGCTCTTCTTCCGTACAGTCAGGATCTACAAATGTAGCTTCCACTCCCATCTTTCTGATCGTATGTGCATAAAGATTATATGTGCCGCCGTAAAGAGCTGAAGCACAGACGATATGATCGCCCGCCTGTGCAATATTCATGATTGCATAAAAGTTAGCCGCCTGGCCTGATGAAGTCAGCATAGCTGCCACGCCGCCTTCCAGATCACAGATCTTAGCAGCAACGGCGTCGTTAGTCGGATTCTGAAGTCTCGTATAAAAATATCCGGATTCTTCAAGATCGAACAGACGTCCCATCTGTTCGCTGGATGTGTACCGGAATGTAGTACTCTGATAAATCGGAAGTATACGCGGCTCTCCATTGCCCGGTTCATAACCGGACTGTATGCATTTTGTCTCAATTCTGTAATCACTCATCTGTCTGTTACCTCCTGTATTCTATGAATATAAATATTCTTTCTCAAGTCTGCGCACCATGCTGATATACAGATCTTTGCATTCTTCGTTTCTGTTTTCCTCGATCAGGCTGATACACGGGCTCAGATATTTTTCCCAAATCGACCGATATATATCATCGGCATTTTCCTGCCGGTCAATCCTTTTGACGATCGTCGGGGCGATATTATAATACTCCTCTACGATTTCATGTCCGCCTTCTGATTCCGAAAGATAACCGTCGCGGTATGCACGCAGTGTATTCAGCTCATAGCAGTCATCCGGTTTATTCATACTCCTGCACACAGCCGTTGTAATATAGCAGAAAAGACCTTTCTTAAATCCGCCCTTTATGCCCTCGTATGTAGAATGTCCGATCTTTTGCTCGGGCAGTTTCTCATTCCAGACATCAACCATGCGTTTCGTCAGATCTTTTGCCTGCAGGGACGGTATTTCACCAATCAGAGGAACATAAAAAGACACCATATTCAGTTTAAAGTCAAGAGCCCTCATGTCTCTTTTTCTCTTTGAACTGATCTTCTCCAGTTCACTGCAGACATATTCCGGAATACATCCGGCGATCAGATCCATTCCATCATCCGTCCTGTCACACAGTTCCGCCGTTTCTTCCATAAGCTGTGCATACTTCTCTTTCAGAGATTCCATATACTTTTCGTAGCTTGATTTATGGAATTCATATTCCAGTGTTGCCTTATACAGATCCGTCAATTCCTGCAGTACTTTATCTGTTTCCATATCCATCCCTCTATTCATTCCAGTTATGGTATACGTCCTGCACGTCGTCGTCCTCTTCCAGAAGATCCAGCGTTTTCTGAATATTCTTAATATCTTCTTCGGAAGTCAGCTCTACATATGTCTGAGGAATCATCGTCACTTCAGCCTGTGCCATGGTGATACCTGCTTCTTCCAGTTTCAGACGTACGTCGCTGAACGTGTCCGGATCAGTAAGGATCTCGTAGCTCTCCTCATCTTCAACGAAATCTTCCGCACCGGCATCAAGAGCCAGCATCATAAGCTCATCCGCATCCATGTCGCAGTCTTCTTTCGCGACAAAAATCTGACCTTTCTCATCAAACATAAAAGAAACGCATCCCGGTGTTCCGACATTTCCGTTTCCTTTTGTAAAAGCATTTCTTACATTGGAAGCAGTCCTATTCTTATTGTCTGTCAGTGTCTTTACAATGATGGCTGTTCCGTTCGGTCCGTATCCCTCATATGTAATGTGTTCGTAATTATCGCCGGATCCCTCTCCCGCTGCTTTCTTGATATTTCTCTCAATCGTGTCGTTGGGCATATTGTTAGACTTTGCCTTTGCGATCACATCGCGCAGACGGCTGTTATTGGCCGGATCCGGTCCGCCGCCTTCTTTCACCGCTACCGCCAGCTCGCGGCCGATCTTTGTAAAGATCTTCCCCTTGGCTGCATCGTTCTTTTCTTTCTTGTGTTTAATATTGGCAAATTTTGAATGTCCTGACATAGATTCTCCTCTTTTCTTACTGGTATATCTTAATTCGTCCGCATTTTTTTGCGCACATCATGCTTTTCAATTTTATCATTCTTTTCGGATTCTGTAAAGAAGTCTGTTTGAACCGTCTTATGTAGGAAGCTCCAGGCTGACCTTGATCGCCTGATCCACCTTACGCATCATTGCTCCATCGATATGACAGACATACTCTTTTAGCCGCTGCTTATCTATGGTACGGATCTGTTCGAGCAAAATCACCGAATTCTTTACGATCCTGTAATCTCTTGTGCTGATTTCTATATGAGTAGGCAGTTTCGCCTTGTTCATCTTTGAAGTAATTGCCGCGCAGATAATGGTAGGACTGTGTTTGTTCCCCACGTTGTTCTGTATCACCAAAACCGGACGTACTCCTCCCTGTTCTGATCCCACGACCGGACTCAAATCCGCATAATAGATATCGCCTCTTCTGATCATCAATTTATTCACACTCCGATTCACTTACTAAATGCATATCGCATACTTCAGTATTCCCTTATTCATCGGATGTATTCAATGATCTATCTCTCTTTGATCTCTCCGCCGCGCTTATAGATCCTCGGGATACGTTTTCCCAGACAGCATACAAACTCATAATTAAATCTGCCGCTCAGCTCTGACAGATCTTCCACAGTGATCCTCTCATCGCCGTCTCTTCCTATCAAAGTCACCTGATCCATAAATCCGGTCTCCGGAATATCAGTCACATCGACCATGAACTGGTCCATGCAGACTCTTCCCAGGATTCTCGCCCGCTTCCCACGAATGAGAACATACCCTTTATTGGAAAGAGAACGGGGATAACCGTCTCCGTATCCCACAGGAATTGTGGCCACACGCATCTTATGCGGTGCAGTAAATGTACCGCCGTAGCTGATGGACGTACCTGCCTCCACATCTTTCACAAAAGTCACATGACTGATCAGTCTCAGGGCAGGTCTAAGATCTACAGCTTCTTTATTCACCTCATCGGACGGATACATTCCATAGGTGGAAATACCCGCTCTGGCAAGATCGTGTTTCATGTCCGGGAAATCAATGATCCCCGCACTGTTATCGCAGTCGAAATATCTGATATATATATTTCGCTTCTCTGTCTGCTCCTTCATCCATACAAACCGGTCATGCTGTGCCAGAGTATAAGTTTTGTCCGTTTCATCCGCTTTGGCAAAATGAGTGAACATCCCCTCGAGCTCTACATTGGGGAGATGGCTGATCTGTTCAATAACGTCAACGCTCTCCTCGCGCACAGGGAACCCGAGTCTTCCCATTCCCGTATCGATCTTGATATGAAAATATGCGGTCTTTCCCTGGCGCACAGCCTCCTTTGATATCTTTTCAGCCATTTCTTTCGTGTAGACTGTCGGCCGGATATCATAATGGAGCATTTCTTCATATTGATCCGGAAATACGCATCCCAATACAAGGATCGGTTTTTTAATACCATGCGCGCGAAGTTCTGTTGCTTCTTCCATACAGGCTACCGCGTATCCCCACACATATGAGAACTCTTCAAACATCTCCGCGATAGGAACCGCTCCATGCCCGTAACCGTCTGTTTTAATAACGGCGATCAGGCGGGCGCCATCTCCTATCCTGTCTCTCATCTGTTCCATATTGTACGCAATGGCGTCGAGATCAACCTCGGCGCACACACGATTATGCTCTTTCATATCAATCATTCTCCTGAAATCGTTTATTACATGTATTTCACATGAAAAATTATTTACCTGGCGGTTTGCTGTCGGGAAATATCCATACATCTTCCCACACCGTCGATCAGATCACGCGCCAGCACGCTGTATCCGCCTTTCAAACGGCGCGCTTCATCACCCCCGCATGCATGAAGAAACACGCCAAGCGCCGCCCCTTCATAGACATCCATTCCCTGAGCGACAATCCCTGTGATCACTCCGGCAAGCACGTCGCCTGCTCCGGCTTTTGCCATAGCGCTGTTTCCAGCCAGATTAATGAATGTATGTCTTCCCTGTTTTTTTACAAGAGTTCTGCTGTCTTTCATGACGCATACGACCGGATATTTTTCTGCAAATTCCTCGATAATATCCACTCGTCTCTCCGAAAGCTCACTGACTGTCAATCCGGTCAGCCGCGACATTTCTTTCATATGGGGAGTCAGAATCACCGGCGCCTGGATCTTCCCGAGCAGATCCATATGACTGCTTAAGAGATTCAGGCCGTCCGCATCAATAATGCAGGGAACTCTGACCTGCTGAAGCGCCGTTTCCAATATCTGTTCCGAGACATCTGACGTTCCAAGCCCGCAGCCGATACAGACGACGTCTGCCCAATTTAGAAGCCCGGTAAGTTCCGCCTCATCATAGTTTCCATAACAGGTGATAACAGCCTCCGGCAGAAGCTGCTGCAAAATACTTCTGTTTTCCTCTGCCGTATAGATCCTTACAAGCCCTGCACCCGCTGTATATGCCGCCTTTGCGGAGAGATAAGCCGCCCCCGCCATCCCTCTGCTTCCTGTAATCATAAGTACCTTCCCATAACTTCCTTTATGAGAATCCGCCTTTCGCTGAGGAAGAAGATCCGGGATGTCAGCACGGTCATAAGTCATACATACTTCACAGTCTGATAAAAAACAGCTCGTATCAATGCCGATTGGAACCGGTACAGTTGTTCCGGCATATGTCTTTCCCGGATACAGCTCACATCCCACTTTCACACATGCCATAGCGACCGTCAGCTCCGCCCGAAAAGCGGTCCCAAGGATTTTTCCTGTTGCCGAACTGACTCCCGACGGGATATCCACGGCCACCTTCCTGCAATTCTGTTCATTCATCCAGGAAATGATATCTGCATATTTGCCGGATACTTCCCGGCTGAGACCCACACCGAATATGGCATCTATTATAACAGTATATTCGTCCTGCGGATTTTCAGTGATGATCTCGATTCCCAGATTCTCAGCAATTTTCTTCTGCGTTTTGCACTCCGTACTTAACGACGCCTCTTTTCCCGCAAAAAAGATTCTGGGATATTGTCCTTTTTCCCAAAGAAGCCTGGCTATCGCAAATCCATCTCCGCCGTTGTTTCCGCTCCCGCATACGATCAGTGCTTTAGATGTATCAATCCCATACTCGTTCATTGTCTCGACCGTCTTTAGCGCCGCACGTTCCATCA
Organism: Candidatus Mediterraneibacter surreyensis; assembly: GCA_019118885.1. Taxonomy (GTDB): domain Bacteria; phylum Bacillota; class Clostridia; order Lachnospirales; family Lachnospiraceae; genus Mediterraneibacter; species Mediterraneibacter surreyensis. Next base: position 18,483 of record DWYB01000043.1, read on the forward strand.
GTACAAGAGAGGGAATTCCCACTTTTTCAATGGTATACTTATCGGCTGCACTCATCTGTGTTCCATCTGGTAGATATCTCATAACCGACACCACTCCTTCATAGATAAAATCTCACAATATACCCCGCAGCAGGCTGCGGGGTCATCTGTTATGTTCCTATTTTTTTCGCGCTTCTTTGCGCTGACTGATATTATAAGAAAGCTGCATCAGGCTGTCCGAAAGATGTACACTCTCGACAATCACATCTTTGGGAAGAGTCAGATCAGTATGTGCGAAATTCCAGATTGCTTTGATCCCGTTTGCAATCAAAAGATCCGCCACCTCTATCGCTTTAGACTTTGGTATCGTAAGAGCGGCAATCTCAATATCATTGTTCTGAAGAAAATCGACAAGCTCATCCATCATACGTACCTGGACTCCCCTGATAGACATGCCCTGCAATCTGGGATTTACATCAAAAAGGCTCTTGAGAATAAATCCGCTTCTCTCAAATGATGCGTAATTCGCCAGCGCCTGTCCGAGATTACCGGCGCCAATAATAATAAAGTTGTGGGTCTTGTCCAACCCCAATATCTTTCCAATCTCGGTATAGAGATATTTTACATTATACCCATATCCCTGCTGTCCGAATCCGCCGAAATTATTCAGATCCTGTCGAATCTGAGATGCTGTCACATGCATCTTTTTGCTCAGATCATTGGATGAGATCCTCTCGACCCCATCCTCCAATAGATCTCCCAGATAACGATAATATCTCGGCAGACGCGAAATAACCGCACGGGATATTTTCCTGTGTTCCAAAACTTATCACCTTCCATCGCACGGCAATTCTCCAGTTACATCTTTCAAGCTGCTACGGATGGAATTGCACTATTATGCGTTCCTTTAATATTCTGTTTTATTATATAGAATTGTTAATCTCATGTCAATTTTTACTTTATTTTTCGACTATTTCAGTTATAATGGATATCTGAGAGGAGGAGTACCGATATGATACTCGCATGTCATAACATTGAAAAATCTTTCGGCGACCGTATAATCGTCCACGAAGGCTCATTTCATATAGAAGAAAGAGAAAAAGCCGCTCTTGTCGGCATCAACGGCGCCGGCAAATCTACCATATTAAAAATGATCATGGATGAAGAGCCTCTTGACGGTGGTGATATCATTCTTGCCAAAGGGAAAACGATCGGGTATCTTGCACAGCACCAGAATATGATTCCGAACGGCACGATCTATGAGGAAGTACGTTCTGCAAAGGCAGATATTATAGAAATGGAACAACGGATCCGCTCGATCGAACTGGAGTTAAAGTCTCTCTCCGGCAAGGAACTGGAAAGCCGTCTTGATACATACAATCGTCTCCAATCCGAATTCGAGGCTCGCAACGGCTATGCCTGTGAAAGTGAGATCGTCGGCGTGCTCAAAGGCCTTGGCTTTACAGAGGAGGATTTCAGCAAGAGAACCGACACACTTTCCGGAGGTCAGAAGACGCGTGTGGCGCTGGGCAAACTGCTGCTCACCAACCCGGATATTCTGCTCCTGGACGAGCCTACCAACCATCTTGATCTGAATTCCATTGCATGGCTGGAGACCTATCTGATCAACTATCCCGGAGCTGTTTTCATCGTCTCCCACGACCGGTATTTCCTGAACCGCGTTGTAACCAAAGTTGTAGAGATTGAAAACGGTGAGATCAGAATGTATATGGGCAACTACAGGGCCTACTCAGAAAAGAAACAGCAGATTCGCGATGCTCGTCTCAAAGAGTATTACAATCAGCAAAGGGAGATCAAACATCAACAGGCAGTTATCGACAAACTGAAATCTTTCAATCGGGAGAAATCAATCCGTCGCGCAGAAAGCCGTGAGAAGATGCTGGAAAAGATCAAACCGGTGGAAAAACCGATAGAAGTCAATACGGAAATGCACTTTACTCTTGAGCCGTCCTGCATCAGCGGCAACGATGTCCTTACAGTAGAACATCTCTCCAAGCAGTTCGACGGACAGGTGCTTTTTAAAGACGTCAGTTTCGAGATCAAGCGTGGAGAACACGTTGCAGTAATCGGAGATAACGGAACCGGAAAAACCACACTGTTAAAGATATTAAACCAGGTGCAGACTGCAGATAGCGGATCCTTTACGCTCGGGGCAAAAGTCCAGATCGGTTATTACGACCAGGAACATCACGTACTCCATGACGAAAAAACCATATTTGAAGAGATTTCTGACGCTTATCCCTCGCTGAACAACACGCAGATCCGCAATACACTTGCCGCCTTCCAGTTTACCGGCGATGAAGTGTTCAAAGAGATCCGTTCTTTGAGCGGCGGGGAAAAAGGGCGCGTTTCTCTGGCAAAACTTATGCTTTCTGAAGCGAACTTTCTGATTCTTGACGAGCCCACCAACCATCTTGACATTGCGTCAAAAGAGATATTGGAGGAGGCTTTAAACAACTACAGTGGAACTGTACTTTATGTATCCCACGACAGATATTTTATTAACAGCACGGCCTCAAGGATCCTTGAACTGGTCAATCAGACTTTTGTAAACTATATCGGAAATTACGATTATTATCTGGAGAAAAAAGAAGAACTCACCCGTGCTTACACAACAGGAAGTTCTACTGCTTCTGCTGCATCCGGCAAAAATTCTCCGGTTTCATCTACGGCTTTACCCGGTTCTGATAACGCTGTGTCTCCGGGCTCCAAGCTCAGCTGGCAGGAGCAGAAAGAACAGCAGGCAAAAGAGCGCAAACGCAAAAATGATCTCAAAAAAACCGAGGAAGAAATCAGCCGCCTGGAAGATCGGAATGCACAGATCGATCATGAAATGACACTGGAAGAAGTCTACTCCAGCTCTGTCAAATGCCAGGAACTTGCAGAAGAACACGCAGCAAATGAGAAAAGACTGGAGGAACTCTACGAGATGTGGGAGGTACTGGCTGAGTAAAATTCGTGTTTGTGGGAGAGACATCTCCTCGGTAAAACGTCCGAAAATCAATCGGATCTAGTAGAATAGCGTACGTATTCGGATCAGGCGGGATTGTAATGCTTCCGATTCCGGTTACAGGTCATAAGACAAAGTAACAAGCCTGTGATATGGCTAAAAACAATCAAGCAAATGAACAACTTTGATTAACGCCACATCACAGGCTTTAACTTTGTCTAACAACCTTACACAGTCACCGTCCGCATTACAATCCCGCCTGATACGAAAGAGACATCATATCGGCTGTATCCGTTTGATTTTCTGCGTTTTCTCAATTGGAAGCGTCTCTCTGGCAATCACAAAATTTACAAAAAACTGGTCGAAAGGGTGGGCTTTATCGACAAAGTTCTGACTACTTCCGATTTGTATGAACGCTTGTTGAAGAATGACGCTGCAACTAAAAATGTGTGCTGATCGGAGGAGTCAGCGGAAAAAGAAGATACTGCATAAGCTATGCATCGACATGGAGCGTTCCGAATACACCTCGTTCTCCATGTTAGCGATATTAAAATGCGAGTTCCGATGGACGAGTATTTTGATATTGCGTTACATGGATTCGAGGGGATGAGGTAAAGCGGGTCGGCATAGTGTTGCGGTATCTTCTTTTTCTGCGTCCGCTATTCGATCAGTATGTCTTTACTATTACAGCGGTATTTGTTCAATAAACATGAATTCACTTTTTCTTCCTGCACATAGGATACCACAGTACAGATACTGCAAAACTAAAGACCGCCATCCCTCCTGCAATAATGCAGCTAAGATATTCCGCCATTCCGGACGCAGTTGTAAATGCCGCTGTAAAGCAGATCACTGCGATCACGGGATGGCAGATGAGCCACAGGGCATTAACACATGCAATAATATATTTCATGAGCCTGATATTCAGACAGTAAAAAATCAGTGGAACCATATAACTTCCTCCGCACATTATGAGATTATAGAACATTCCGGAGCTTCCAAACCTTGTACCGTTCCCTATTTTTGCAAGCGGCGTAAGCGTCACTGTGATAAGTTCGCAACAGTACAGCGCGGCTGCTGCCGCCGTCCAAATGATCACCCTTTCTTTTTCTTTCAAGTCATTCTCCCCTTTCTTTCCCTATATCTATCGGGATCTTCTCTATCTGTATCATAACAGGAAAGGCAGGCTATATTTCGAATCTGTCATTTCCAGTATATCTGCTTGTCATTTTTAAACGTATTGTCTGCTTGTCTGCTTTGTTCAAAAGATTTATACTGTTACTGAATTTATAATCGGGAGGAAGCTATAAAATGTTATCTATCGCCATCTGCGAAGACAATCTTTCTGTACAATCTCAGCTTGAAAACTTCATACATGAACTGTTCAGCAGCTGCCCGGTGGAGGTCTTCTCTTCCGGCGAAGAACTCCTCTCCTACCTTGAGGAAAAAGAAAGTAAATTTTCAATTTATTTGATGGACATCTCTCTTCCCGGCATTTCCGGAATTGAGGCTGCAGCATCCGTAAGAGCGCGCGACCCGTATGCACTGATTCTTTATATTACTGATTACAGGGAATACGTATACCAGGTCTTTGAGACGCTCCCCTACCGATTTATCCTCAAGCCTGTCGATAAGAGTGTGTTTCAGAAAGCACTTTCCGACGCCATGAATTACTGCATGGACCGGAAGCAGATGTTTCTCTTTCATATTGACAGGGCGCAATATCAGATTCCTCTGCAGGAAATCGTATATTTTGAGTCTCATCTGCGCCGTATTACACTACATACACAGAAAGAAACCTATACGTTTTACGGGCGACTCCAGGATCTGACCGACAGACTCAATCCCATACTTTTTGTACGGACTCATGCCTCTTACATTGTAAATATGGAATACATACGTGCTGTCCTCCAGACAGAAACCGAGCTTCAAAACGGTGAGCATATACCTGTAAGCCGGAAATACCGCGTTTCTGTCCGCGCAGCACATCTCGAATATATGAAATGGAGAACGATGCAATGATATACTTGACAGATTATGATATTTATCTCAATACCTTTCTCTGTTTGATCGACATGGGCATTATTATGGAACTCCGGGAACGCATCTACGGCCGTATTGCACGGCTGCGCAGTGTGTGTATTGCTTTATCCGCTGCACTTGTAGCATTAATGATGATTTTACCGGGATCATACGGAAATACTTACTTTACTCTTCCCGTCAGCATGATTCTTCTCCCCTTTTATCCAAGAAATCTCAAGAAAAAACTGTTATTTGAAGTATGCCTGTTCTCAAGCGCCTTCGCATATATGATGGTCCTTAACGATATCACCAATATGACTCCCCGTTTCAGTAATTTGGTGATAGCATATATAGCCCTCTACCATACAGGTCTTTGGATACTTCTGTTTATTGTCTTAAAGCTGTGTAGAAATATCGATACGGACATTCCTCTGTCATTGTGGTTTATCTTTCTCCTGATACCGGTCTGCATCTTTGCAAGCTCAGTCGCCCTCATTCCTATTTTAAACAGCAGTCACTTGTCAAGGCCGGAGTCTGACCTATTACACCTTGTCGTTCAGGCAACATTTTTGTTCGTCAATCTTGCGCTTTTGGAGTTTTTGAGGAAATTTACAGGATATTTTCAGAAAGAAAAAGAAGAAAGTCTTCTCAGACAGCAGCTCCAATATCAGGAAAGTCATTATCAGCACTTGATCCGTTCATCCAAACAGATACAAAAGATTCGCCATGATATGAAAAATCATCTGCAGACGCTCTCCATTCTGTATGAGGAGAACAAAACAGAAGGACTGCAGGAATATCTTCGTCAGACTTACGAGCTGCTCGACCATTCCGAACAGATCATATCGACAGGGAATCCGTCGTTTGACGCACTCCTAAATATCAAACTGACAGAAATGGGAAAAGCCGGTATTTCCTGCTCTCCCGCTCTCTCGATTCCCCGCGGATTGGATTTCTCATTCTCCGATACAGTAACTATACTGGGAAATCTGCTCGATAATGCGATGAATTCATGCACTACCGCCTCGACCGTAACTTTCTCGGTCACATGGCAGCAGGGAACACTTTTCCTCCATATGGAAAATCCATGCACAGCTGCCTATAAAGCTCCCTATGGAATTGGAATGAAAAATGTAGAAGAGACAGTAAAGAAATATTCCGGTACCCTGCACACAGAGCTAAAAGACGGGAAATACATGACAGATGTCATACTCTACGGAATTGGAATAAGACATGCAGAAAGGCAGCCGTGAGGTATGTATTGTGTACGCACCGTGGGAGCAGCGCCGGCACTTAGAGCGCGTCTTTTGCGCTCTTATGTACCGCTGCGCTGCGACCGAGTGAAAACGTGTGCGATAACAATACATACCTCACGGCGGATGCTTTATAAATCTATCTCTTATTTCCCATACAGAACACCGCTACCACTCCCGGTCCTGTATGGCTTCCGATTACGGTTCCGATATTATTGATCAGGATATTATCTATCCCCATCTCTTCACGAACAAGTTTTGCCACATATTCCGCGTCTTTAATACAGTCGCCGTGAGTGATCATGATGATATCGTTATCCCATCCTTTGGACTGTTCTACCGCCATATCAACGATCTTGTTAAGGGATCTTTTACGTCCTCTCTCTTTCCCGATCACCTGAAGCTTTCCGTTGTCATCCATATGTATGATCGGCTTGATCTGTACAAGGGTTCCGAGTACGGCTGTCGTCTTGGAAATACGGCCGCCTCTCTGAAGATGATGCAGATCATCAACTGTGACATTATGGCAGATATGAAGCTTGTTATCCTCAACCCACTGCGCCAGCTCGTCTATATTCATACCTTTCTCTTTCTGCTGAAGTGCTTTATAAAGCAGAAGCGCTTCACCGAGGCATGCGCACAGCGTATCGATCACGATAACTTTAGCCTCCGGATATTTTTCCTGCAGCATTTCGCCCGCGATCTTCATGCTGTTCAACGTACCGCTCAATCCGGAAGAAAATCCAAGATGCAGGATATCCTTTCCTTCTTTAAGAAATGGCTCGAGCATGCTTGCCGCCTCTTCTGGGTTGACCTGGGAAGTAGTGGACATCTTTCCTTCCCTGAGTTTGTCAAAGAACTCTTTTGCTGACAGGCCTTCCATATCTGTATATGTCTCGCCGTCGATCGTGTATTTCAACGGGATTACCGGAACATGTCTTTCTTCAAGCCATTCTTTCGGCAAATCCACAGTACTGTTCACTGTGATCACATAGTCTCTCATCTTGGTTTCCTCCTAATAAACTGATCTTTCATTCCGCGCTGACCTGCACAGGATGAACCTTTCACTTTATCTATCATACCACCTTTTATTTCGTTTATCAAAATATTTTAACATTTTTTGAAAACTGTAAAATAACAGTTCAGCTGCAGGGTTATTCCATGAACTGAACTGTTACAGAAAACGCGCTAATTTAATTTTACATTCATATAGTTTCTTCCGGACAATGTCTTATTAAAAATCAGGAAGCAGAGGACCAGGATACATCCGGCAATGAATCCGTACAGGTTAAACAGTGCGGTCAGCACAAGGAGCATCAGTCTCATAAATTTCAGCGCATAGCCCAGTTCAAAATTAGGCTGCGTATAATTGGCCACTGCTACAAACGCCATGTAGAGCATAACTTCTGAATTAAACCAGCCGGACTGTACAGAGAACTCTCCCATCACAATACCTGCGATCACACTGAGCGGTGTGCTGAGCATCGTCGGTGTATTCATGGCAGCAAGTCTCAGTCCGTCGATGGATATTTCCAGCAGAAGAAACTGAAATATCAAAGGAATATTTACCGTATCACGTACTGCAACGAAGGCGAACACATCCGGCAGCCACTCCAGATTCTGCATAAAAAGCAGATAAAGGGGAGTAAAGAAAACGGTAGCGATCGTAATAATAGCTCTTGTCACTTTCAGATAGACAGCTGTCACCGTAGGGAAATAATAATCATTTGCTTCTTCTATCATATCCAGCACAGATGTAGGCAGGATCATAGCTGACGGAGAATTGTCCACAAGGATAACTACTTTTCCCTCCAACAGACATGCTGCGGCAGTATCTGGCCGCTCCGTATACTTAAATTTAGGGAAAGGGTTGAACCACTTTCTCTTGAAAAGTGCTTCCGCCAGGCTCTGCTGATTCATACGGAGATCATCAAGCTGCAGACTTTCTATCCTTTTCTTCAGGTTGGCGAGGAGTTCCTTGTCCACACGGTCGCTCATATAGCAAATTGCGATATCCGTGCGGGAAGCCTGACCAGCTTCTGTCATTTCCATAATAAGATGAGGATCTCGTATTCTTCTTCGCATCAAAGCCGTATTAAATACGATCGTCTCCACAAATCCGTCTCTGGAGCCACGCAGGGATTTGTCTTTGTCCGGTTCATCCACACTTCGCGCCGGATAAGTACGGCAGTCCAGAATGATACACTCTTTATATCCGTCGATAAAAAGACATGCCGGACCGGAAAGAACATTGCGTATGATCTCATCGAAATCCTCTGTGATATCAACCTCCACATAGGGCACATGTTTCTGTATAAAACCTTCCGCATCCTCCGGCATATCCTCTTCCGTCACAGATAAAAAAGAGTCCATGATCTTTAGCATGACCTCGTCTTTAATAAATCCGTCAATATAATAGAACACGGATGCTTTTCCGCCTATAATGATATCCCGCCGGATGATGTCAAAGCTCTCTGCAACCGGCAGGATCTCGTTCATATATCTGATATTTTCTTCAAATGACGGGCTGATCTTTCTGCTGTTTTTTTCTACCATAGATGTCTTCCCCTTTCGTCCGCCGTACATTTATCCGGCGTCAGCGGTATCTATGGTTAGCTTGCCCTGATATTCCTGAAATATGCGAAAACATTCCTATTCTTCTTCCAGATATCCGGCTTTTATCATTTTTTCGATCACCTGAGCCTGACGTTCTCTCGCCAGCTCCGGATTTGCAACCGGATTATAATTGGTCGGGGCGTTCGGTATCCCCGCCAGAAGAGTGCACTCGTCAAAATTCATCTCTGAAGGCGGCTTCCCGAAATATCCCCAGGATGCATCTGCAACGCAGTAATATCCATTTCCGAAGAATATCGAATTGACATACAACTCAAAAATCTCATCCTTCTCAAGCACCGATTCTATCTTAAATGCCATAAACAGTTCTGAAATCTTGCGTATAATCTTTTTATCCTGTGTGAAATACTGGTTTTTCGCAAGCTGCTGGGTAATCGTACTGCCACCTTCTACATAAGAGCCTGCCCTGATGTCATTGACCAGAGCCCTGCATGTGGCGATGGGGTCAAATCCCGGATGGGAATAGAACCTCTTATCCTCCACCGCCAGCACGGCATCGATATAGGTCTGAGGCAGTTCGTCGATGGTCGTATAATTATCGATGGACTCGATTTCTGCCGCCATCTCTTCCACACTTTTTTCATTCAGTGCCTCTCTGTAATCTATGTATCCCTTCACACAGAGCACACCGATCAGGATGACGATGGTCAGGATAAGGAAAGAACACAGACGTTTTATCCATTTCATAGTGTATGAATACTCCTTTCATACTCTGAGTATATCGGATAAATCTGTGTTCTTCCATTATATCTTCTTACGATTTTCTTAAAATTATGACATTTTCGTAAGCCGCATTATTTCGTTGTGCTTCCAAATCCGCCGTTTCTGATCTCCGTAGCGTTATCGTCGAGCGTGATCCCGTATTCTACAAAGATTCCCTGCATAAATCCCTCTCCTGCTTTCAGCTCAACCGTTTTCCCTTCATTACTGTCATTGGTGATCTTGGAGAAAATATGTCCTTCATTATCGGAGTAATAATAGTCACTGTCTATGATCCCCACCGTATTGTTAAGCTGCAGCCTGTATTTGAAACCGAGTCCACTGCGAGGGTAGCATTTGAGGACCCACTCCGGCTCCATCCAGACACGGACGCCTGTAGGGATCTTTATCGTCTCCCCTGATCTGAGTGTAATATCCGCCGGAGCAAAGAAATCGTATCCGGCGCTTCCCGCGGTGGCACGTCTCGGCAGACAGATCCTGGCATAAATCTCCTGTATTTTGCCCTTGTCTGTAATTCCCAGGGTGTCTCCCCATCCTTCCAGAAACTGCTCAAAACTTACCTTTTCAAATCTTGCTATTCTCTTCATGAAACTTCTCCTTTATATGCTTGCACATACACACTAGCGCATGCTGAACTTCCGGCTGCTTACCTGCGCGGATCCCAGATCATATCACTGCTGATCTCGGCAAGCGAGAATGCGCCGCACATCCTCATCGTGTCTTTAAGTTCTGCACCGATCTTATTTACATATGCCGTAACGCCTTCCTCCCGGCCTCCATAGACCGCTGTTACAAACGGACGCGCGATCAGTACGGCGTCTGCTCCAAGAGCGAGAGCCTTGAACACATCCACACCTGTACGGATACCGCCGTCTGCAAATATCTTCATCTGACTGCCGGATTCCCGTACCGCTTTTACAATTGACGGAAGGACCTCCGCTGTGGCCGGGCACTGATCCAGCACTCTGCCTCCATGATTTGAGACAACGATTCCCTGTACTCCTGCCTCAGCTGCTTTCAGCGCGCCTTTCGGCGTCATAATGCCCTTCAGGATAAACGGAATTTCCGCCATCTTTACAATCTCTTTGAGCTCTTCCACTGACTTGCTGCCGGCAGGAGGATTCAGATTCTGCAGAAACGGAAGCCCCGCAGCATCGATATCCATTGCAACAGCAAATGCGCCGGACTTTTTGACCAGTTCCATCTTCTCCCGTATCGTTTCCAGATCCCAAGGCTTCACGGTCGGAATCCCCTGTCCGTTCAGTTTCCCGATAGCGTCTGTTGCCTCGATCATAACGTTATAGTCTGTTCCATCCCCGGTAAAAGCTGCAATTCTGTTTTCCGCACAGCCTTTCAACAGAATCTCATTGTATTCCTGATCTGTATATTTATCTCCATAATGCAGTTTGACTGCACCGACAGGACCAGCGAAAAACGGATAGGCAAATTTTTTACCGAACAGTTCTGTCTCTGTATCCAGTGTTTTCTGTTCGCAGATCGTATCCATATTAATACGGATCTCCTGCCATTTCTGATAGTTGCGCATGGCCAGGTCTCCGATTCCCTTTGCCCCCGGACCCGGCATCGTATTTCTGCATGCCGCGCCGTTGCAGACCGGACAGGCTTTACAGTACGGACCGATACAGCCTCTTGCATTCTTTATGACTTCCTGATATTCCATCATGTATTCCTCTTTCTTCTTTTTTCCAACAAGACATCACTTTATTCAAATGAACGTCTCTCTATAACTTTTCGCCGTTCCTGCTCTCTCACTGCTTTCAGGAGCGGAAAATTCCCGACTCATCCAGCACATGCAGGATTTCATCGATCATGTCCTCATCCACGACAAGAGCCATTCTGACATATCCCTCTCCGCCGGAACCGAATGCGCTTCCCGGCGTTACGATCACACCGGTCTTCTCCATCAGTTTCATACAAAAATCTGCCGAAGAATCGTATCCTTCCGGAATCTTAGCCCACACGAACATGGTTCCCTGACTGTCCGGCACATTCCAGCCGATACTCCTCAGTCCGCCGCAGAGGGCCCGGTTTCGTCTTCCGTATTCCTGCCTCTGTTCTTCGATAAAATCATCCGGCCCTGTGAGCGCCGCGATCGCCGCATACTGTATCGGATAAAAGATACCGTAATCGATCTGTGACCGCAGCAGTCGGAACTTGCTGATGATATCCTTATTTCCCACAACAAAAGAGATTCTGGCTCCGGTCAGATTATAAGACTTGGAAAGAGAATAAAACTCTACACCCACATCTTTCGCACCTTTATATGCCAGAAATGACTTTCCGGGCTTCTCTGTATATGTAATATCCGAATAAGCATTGTCATGCAGGATGACAATATCATTTTTCTTTGCAAAAGCGATCAGCTTCTCGTAAAAATCATCCGGAGCGCACACACAGACCGGATTCAGCGGGTAAGAAACGATCATATACTTCGTCCTTTTCAGAGTTTCCTCCGGAATACTTTCAAGATCCGGCAGATATCCATTCTTCTCCTCGATCGTATAATACTGCACGTCCGCTTTTGCCATAATCCCGCTCATCTCAAACATAGGATATCCCGGATTCGGCACCAGGATCACGTCGCCCGGATCACAGAAGATCATCCCGATGTGCGCCATCGCTTCCTGAGAACCGTAAACCGACATCACTTCATCGGTATCTATCTCTACTCCAAAACGCTTTTTATATCGATATTTCACAGCTTCCAGAAGTTCCGGAAGATCTGCAAGAGAATATTTATAATTTTCCGGTTTCCCGCACGCTTCCTGCATCGCTTTCATCACATGCGGCGCGGGCTTGAAGTCCGGTGTGCCCACGGACAGATTATAGACTTTGCGCCCCTCTCTTATAAGCTCTTCTTTCCTTTCATTCAGAGCTCCGAAGATACCCTGTTTAAAATCATTGATCATACTTGAAAAATGACTGTTGTCCACTTTAGTTTCCTCCTCTTTTGCCTTTTCCCGTTCCAGTTCCGACGCTCATTTCTGAGACGGCGTTCCGTACAGATCATACGGAGTCGCCTGATATACGTAATAGTTCACCCAGTTCGTATACAGGTTATTTGCGTGTGACCGCCAGGTGAGCACCGGCTTATTCTCAGGATCATCATCCGGATAATAGTTCTCCGGAATCTGCGGGTTCAGCCCTCTTTCCGTATCTCTCTTATATTCGGAATCCAGAGTCATCCTGTCATACTCCGGGTGTCCCATCACAAAGATCTGGCGCCCTTCCTGAGCCATACACAGAAATACTCCCGCCTGTCTGGAATCAGCCAGGATTGTGATCCGTTCATCCGCTTCCAGAAGATCCTGAGGTACTTCTGTATACCTGGAATGGGGCGCCATAAAGATATCGTCAAAGCCCCTCACAAGCGGAATCTTGCGGTTTCTGACGCGATGCCGGTATACTCCGGAGAGTTTTTTCGGAAGATCGGCCTTATCAATTCCATAATGATAATAGATCCCTGCCTGAGCTCCCCAGCACAGATGCAGTGTGGATGTTACGTTAGTCTTTGTCCACTCCATGATCTTTTTCAGTTCTTCCCAGTAGTCCACCTCTTCAAAAGGCATACGCTCCACCGGGGCCCCCGTTATGATAAATCCGTCAAACTTTTTGTTGCAGATACTCTCGAAAGGCTCGTAGAACTTGTAGATATGACTTGTGGAAGTGTTCTTTGACACGTGACTTGTCATACGCACGAAGGTAACATCCACCTGAATCGGTGTGTTGGACAGGGAACGGAGGATCTGAAGCTCTGTATCCTCTTTTAGCGGCATCAGATTCAAAAGCCCAATGCTCAAAGGACGTATATCCTGATGCGCAGCCCTGTATTCATCCATAACAAATATATTTTCCTGTTCCAGTATCTCTTTTACCGGAAGATCATTTTGTACTCGAATCGGCATAACAGTTCTCCTCTTCTGTCTTTATGTATTTCCGGCGTATCCGGCGCCGGAGCTGCGATAGTAAGATTATAACGCTTATCTTGTCTGACCGTCAACATTAACAGGTGTTTCGTAACATCAGATTTTTGTAACAAAAAGATCCGGGAACGCTCCCGGATCACAATCTGCGGTTTCCCGCCTTATATAGACATACGTCGTATTTTATTTTCAGCCGCAGTGGCACTGAAATGTGGCGCATTCCGTACCGTCGGCAGTCTTTGCGCTTCCGCCCTCCACGCTGATCTTGCCCGCATGACATTTGCACTGTTCATTGTACATGCAGTTTGTAGCCTTACAGTCGATAGCTGAACGGTCAGACGCCTCAGTCATGGAGTTCATGGAGTTGGAATAACTTCCGTCCTTTCTCTCCTGAAAACTGTCGCAGCATGTCTCCTGCGGGTTCTTCGCGTTCTCTCCTCCCACCTGGATCTTGTCCAGATCACAGAGATACTGCTGATTGTGTACACATGTCTGTACTGTACATTTTAATTCCGGCATAATGATACCTCCTCTTTCTTCAGATTCAGCATCATTATTCCCCATTCATTCATAAAATATACGTTCAATCATATCTTAACCCGCTCACGGTCCGGATGTTCGCCGGACCAGCCGGCCTGCGGCATTGTCGCAAGCCTCCAGATATCTTCCTCATCCATCTCAAAAGACCAGAGGTCAAGATTTTCTTTCATCCTTTCCATAGACGAAGACTTAGGCAATGGAATGATTCCTCTCTGTACCGCGAATTTCAGGCAGATTTTTGCCGGAGACACACCATATTTTCCGGCCAGTTCCTGTACAAGAGGCTCTGTCAGCACTCTCTGGCGTCCGATCGGGCTCCAGGCCTGCACAAGAATATCTCTTTCCTTACAGTACTGTACGACAGCTTCCTGGCTGTATCCCGGATGGTATTCGATCTGATCCACAGCAGGTCTTACCGTACAGTCTTCCAGAATGTTTTCAATATGGTGAGGCAGGAAATTACTCAGGCCGATGGCACGGATCTTCCCTTCCCGGACCAGCTCCTCCATAGCTTTCCACGTCTCCTTATCAAGCTGTTTCCAGTCTTTATATCCAGGTTCCGGAAGAGGCCAGTGGATCAGATACAGATCCAGATAATCTGTCTTTAGATTATCCAGGGTACGCCTAAACGCGCTTTTAACGTTATCGTATCCCATCTCTGTCTTCCAGAGTTTGCTTGCTATGAATATTTCATCTCTGGCTATCCCGCTCTCCCTGACCGCTTCTGCCAGGTATGTTTCAGTTCCGTAAAATGACGCCGTATCAAAATATCTGTATCCAGCCTCAATCGCCGTACGGATCACATCTGCGCTTTTTCCGTCAGCCGCTTTGTATGTGCCAAATGCCACAGCAGGTATTTCTACTCCATTATTCAGTATATAATGTTTCATTTTATTTAATACTTGTCCGTTTTTCATTTTTCTTCCTCACTTCATTTTCATCGTAAGCCACGCATGGACAACCGCAAAAAACTCTCTTATCAGATAATTAAGCTGAAACACCGGATTTGAACTGGCCGGAATCTTATATACATTCCGGTATCCTTCCTGTTTTGCGATCAGACACGCCCGATACATATGAAATCCGTTTGTTACGATGCCGATAATATCATGTTCCGGATCTATATATCGTCCGCTGAATCTCAGGTTTTCCCGGGTCGATACAGAACGGTCTTCTCTGATGATCATTTCTGCGTCTATTCCGGAACGAATCAGATAATCCGCCATTGCATCCGCCTCTGTAATGTCCTCTCCCTTTCCCTGTCCTCCGGAGACAATAACTCTTGTATCGGGAAATTTTCCAAGATAAAGGACAGCCTTATCCAGACGACGTTTAAGAGAATCTGTTATCTTTTTTCCCTTTACCTGTGCCCCCAGTACGATGATGCAGTCAACTTCCCGGTCACATCTGGAAAGCATGGCAGAAAAGATCCTTGTTTCAACTATGATCAGACAGAGCCAGCATACTCCACACACGGCCGTCAGGAAAGTATACACGTATACAGGAAGCGGCGCGCATCCGATAATAAGATGCGCGCCGCCGGCAAACAGCCAGAAGACTGCAAAAGTCGATTTCAGCTTCCGTGAATGCCATACAA
The DNA here is from genome assembly GCA_019118885.1 of Candidatus Mediterraneibacter surreyensis. Classification (GTDB taxonomy): domain Bacteria; phylum Bacillota; class Clostridia; order Lachnospirales; family Lachnospiraceae; genus Mediterraneibacter; species Mediterraneibacter surreyensis. The sequence goes on from DWYB01000043.1 coordinate 34,143, forward strand.
GCATCAGATAATACAAAATACACAAGATGCCTGTGATCAGAAAATAATATTTCATTTATACGTTTCTTCCGCAGCACTTCTTATATTTTTTACCGCTGCCGCACGGACAAGGATCGTTTCGGCCGATCTTCTTCGGCTTGCGGATCGTGCCTGATGCTTTCTGCTCCCTGTAGAGACGTTTTCTTGTCTCTTCATCAAAGATCGCCTCCCACTGAGGAAGTTCATACAGCCAGTCAGCCTTTGCATCCACCATGTTTTTGTACAGCTTTTCCTTGTCGAACCCAAGGCTTACCTCTGTATCCTCAGTCATGGTCTCGATCGGATTCGGCGTCACGAGACTGTCGTTGATCCCGTCGAGGAATCCTACCATTGTCATGACGTCCTGTCCGTATTTTTCCGCCAGTTCTTTCACCGTTCCCTTCACAACCGTGTCAGGATCCGCGAGCAGTTTCTCATAAATTCCTTTCTCGATCAGAAAGTAGTTTGCCCAAAACTTCTCCAGCTGGTCCTTTGACAGAGTCTGGTCATATGCCATGCCGCGCCACTGGTCCAATAAACTTTTTTCACTCATTGTATACTACTCCTTTATCTGTGATCTGAAAATCCATCGCCAATTATTATATACCAATTTCTGTTTGCCGTAAACCGTTATTTTGGTTATACTGTATTTGTGGCAGCAGTCTAGCCATGGGCTGTCTAAAAAAGGAAATCATACCCGCATGATTTTCCAACCAGGAGGAGAAAAACTATGAAAAAAATAAAACAGATCCTTGCATTAACCGGAGCGGTTCTTCTTGTCTGCATGTATGCAGCCACCCTTGTTTTTGCGCTCATTGATTCCCCTGTGGCGTCAGGATTGTTCAAAGCCTCCGTTGCCGCAACGATACTGATTCCGGTTCTGCTATATGCATTTATACTGATCACACGCCTTCTAAAGGACAATAATGACGACCAGAAAGACGACCTTTCAGACAAATAAAAGTTCTGCCAGCTTCAGGGCTGTCACCGGTTCTTCTGTGCCTTTCCTCTGCCATCTTTCGGCAGACGGAGTCATCGCTTGTCTCTTTTTCAGGTATTCTTCCATCGATATCATATTTCCCGCCGTTTCACTGCTGTTCTGACGCATAAAAATACCTCCTTTTTTAATCTCAGCTTTATATTATATGAACCGGCAGCAGATAATATGACTAAAAAAGCGCCGCAGTATAACAAAGGACAACCCTCTGCTGTACTGCGGCAGATATATGTTACTGTTTTATTTAACGATTGCGGTAGATGATGTCATCTCTGCCCGGACCGTTACTGATCATAGTGATCGGATATCCTATCTCTTTTTCCACAAATTCGATATAATTCCTACAGTTTTCCGGAAGATCCTCGTACTTTTTAATGCCGCGGATATCCGTCTTCCAGCCCGGAAGTTTCTTGAACACCGGTTTTGCCTTTTCAAGAAGATGAGTAACAGGGAACTCTGTCGTAACTTCACCGTTGATCTCATAGCCTACACAGACCGGTATTTCATCCAGATAGCCAAGTACGTCAAGCACAGTGAACGCCACATCTGTCGTGCCCTGCATCCGGCATCCGTATTTGGAAGCCACACAGTCAAACCATCCCACACGTCTCGGACGTCCTGTCGTTGCTCCATACTCTCCGCCGTCTCCGCCGCGGTTTCTCAGCTCTTCAGCCTCATCGCCGAAGATCTCGCTCACGAAAGCGCCTGCTCCGACAGCGCTGGAGTACGCTTTGCAGACCGTTATGATCTGTTTGATCTCATAAGGCGGAATACCTGCGCCGATGGCGCCGTATGCCGCAAGTGTAGAAGATGATGTAACCATCGGGTAGATGCCGTGATCCGGATCTTTCAGGGATCCAAGCTGACCTTCCAGAAGGATATTCTTTCCTTCTTTGATTGCATTGTACAGATAGAGGGATACATTGCACACATATGGCTCTACCATCTCTTTGTAGCTGATCAGCTCTTTATATAATTCATCAGGATCGATCAGAGGTTTATGGTAAAGATGCTCCAGCAGCACATTTTTCTGTTCAGCGACGCGTACGACTTTCTCTTTGAGCAGCTCGTCGTCAAAGAGCTCGCTTACCTGGAAACCGATCTTGGAATACTTATCCGAATAAAACGGAGCGATCCCCGACTTTGTGGAACCGAAAGATTTTCCTCCAAGGCGCTCTTCTTCATAAGCGTCAAAATTTTTGTGATAAGACATTACCATCTGTGCTCTGTCGGAGACAAGAATCTTCGGCTTCGGCACACCGCGGTCAACAATTGACTGAATCTCATTGAACAACTTGGGTACATCAAGTGCGACGCCATTTCCGATAATACTTGTCGTATGTCCGTAAAATACTCCGGACGGCAGTGTATGCAGCGCAAATTTGCCATAATCGTTTACGATCGTGTGGCCTGCGTTCGCACCACCCTGAAAACGTACGATGATATCGGATTCTTTTCCGAGCATATCCGTGATCTTGCCCTTTCCTTCATCGCCCCAGTTTGCACCAACTACTGCTTTTACCATTTTTATTCCTCCTGCGTATCGTGTTAGCCGATATATTATTGACAGCGGAAACTCTTAATAACCGCCTTTAGAATTATACTATAGATTTGCCGTTCTGTAAAATGTTATTTTCATTTATAAGCTATTGTAATTAAAAGAAAAAAGTATTACAATAATAGGCATATTCGGGATGTTTTCTTTTCATAATTAGTATTGAAAGGTACATCTTCTGGCAGAAAGGAGATCTTACATTGAAAAAATTATTGAAATGGTTTGGTATCTTTGCTGTCATCGGAACAGCGATCGGACTCGCCATTGCATACTTCTGCAAAAATAATTCCGATGATCTCGATGAAAATGAAACGGATTTTACTGAAGATGAGGATTTTGACCTGGATGCCGATCTGCAGCCGGCCGAGAGGGAATATGTATCTCTGAAAAAAGACTCTGCTGAAGCGCCGAAAGACGATCCGGAAGATACAGATTCATCAGAGGGCAAATGATAAGACTGGGTACAAATGGTCAGTGCCGGGAAAATCTCCCGGCACTGCTTTTATATTCTGACATATGTGTTTTTCGCACACAGAATTTTTCACATGCTCCAGGCCTTTTTTAACAAGCCTGCGGCTTCTTTTATCTTCTCTTCATTCATATTTGCATATCCCAGAAGGATAACAGACTCAGGTTTTTCATTTTTTCTTTCCACATAATATTCTGACAAACCGTAAACCTTTATTCCTCCGGATGCTGCAAGACGGATCAGTTCCTCCTCGCTTCTGCTGTCATGAAAATGCAGAAGCAGATGAACCCCTGCGTTTTCTCCGGAAATCCGAAAATCCGGTTTCCAGCTTTTCAGAGCAGCAAGAAGAGTGTCATGCCGGCTTTTATACAGCGCTCTCATTTTGTTCAGATGCCTCTCATAATACCCGTCTTCGATAAATTTCTGTAAGATCAGCTGATCCACTTTGGATACTGTAGAATTTATAAAGCCGCATCTTGTCTCATATAACTTACAAAGGCTTTCCGGCAGGACAAGGTAACTCATCCTGATGGCTGGAGCGATGGATTTGGAAAATGTTCCTATATAGATGACTTTCCCGTTTCCGTCATATCCCTGCAATGCGGGAATAGGTTTTCCTTTATAGCGGAATTCGCTGTCATAATCATCCTCTATGATATATCTCTTTTCGCTCCTATTCGCCCATTCAAGCAGTTCCAACCGCCTTTTGATAGGCATCACTGTTCCCAGAGGATACTGATGAGACGGCATTACAAACGCGATGTCCGCGCCGGACTTTTCGAGCCCGTCCACACGCATTCCCTTCTCATCCATATCCACAGTACACACTTTACATGAGAGATTATCAAACAGTCTGTAAGCCTGTTTATACGTGGGGTTTTCAAGAGCAATCCGGTGTTTCGTACCGATCACCGCGCAGAGCAGCATCATAAGATAGTCATTTCCTGCTCCCACAATGATCTGATCCGGAGAGCAGTTTACTCCCCGCGCCTGGTGAAGATAACTGCTGATAGCGTTGCGCAGACCGTACTGTCCCTTCGGACATCCGAGACGGAACAGTTCCGCTTTGTCGTCCATCAGACACTCCCGTGAGAGTTTCCTCCATGTATTATATGGGAAACTCTTCAGGTCTACTCCATTCGGTGTAAAATCATAGCGGAACTGTTTTTCAGACTTATGACTGACGTGCTTTTCATTCCGGCTTTGTCTACTGAGCTGGTAAAGTCCTTCCACCTGCGCTACAAAAAATCCCCGGTAAGGCCTGGCCTCAATATAACCTTCCGACAGAAGCTGTTCATATGCCAGTTCTACCGTGCTGCGGCTCACCTCGAGATACCGGCTCAACGAACGGGTGGAAGGGAGTTTTTCCCCGCTTACAATATTTCCTTCCCTTATCTCCGCGCGGATATATTCGTATATCTGTTCATACAGCGGTATCTTACTGCCCGGTTTCAGATTGATGGTCAATTCGTACATATCAGCCTTCCCGTTTTATATATACTATCTCTTATTTCTTCGGCAGTTTAAATGAACTCTTAAGCGATACGATCCGATTAAATACAAGATGATCCGGACTGGAATCACGGGCATCGATACAAAAATATCCGTTGCGAACGAACTGGAAACTGTCATATGGTCCATATCCCTCAAAGCTTGGCTCCACATAGGCGTCTTTTATTACAGTAAGCGAATTTGGATTCAGGTTCAAAGAGCCGTCCTCTTTATTATAAACACCTTTCTCTTCATCGATCAGATTCTCATACAGACGGACTTCCGCTTTCTGCGCATGTGATGCAGGTACCCAGTGGATCGTGCCTTTCACCTTTCTTCCGGTAAATCCGCTTCCGGCTTTTGTCTCCGGATCATAGGTACAGTGCACAACTGTCACATTGCCGGCGTCGTCTTTTTCGAAACCGACGCATTTTACAAAATAAGCATGCATCAGACGGACTTCATTTCCCGGGAAAAGACGGAAATATTTTTTCGGAGGTTCCTCCATAAAGTCTTCTCTCTCAATATACAATTCCTTTCCGAAAGGCACCTTCCTGCTTCCCAGTTCCTCATTTTCCAGATTATTTGCAACATCCAGATATTCAATCTGCCCCTCCGGATAGTTGTCGATCACCAGTTTGATCGGATCCAGGACAGCCATCATCCTTGGTTTCTTCATCTTAAGATCCTCGCGAATACAGTACTCAAGCATCGCGTAATCTACAGAACTCTGTGCTTTTGACACGCCGCACAGATCGATAAACATCTTAATGGACTCCGGCGTAAACCCGCGTCTGCGAAGCGCTGCGATCGATACAAGACGAGGATCATCCCATCCATCTACAATACCGTCCTCCACCAGTTTTTTGATATACCGCTTTCCTGTCACCACATTGGTCAGATAGAGCTTTGCAAACTCAATCTGTCTGGGCGGATTCTCAAATTCGCATTCCCGCACAACCCAGTCATAGAGGGGCCTGTGATCTTCGAACTCCAACGTACAGATGGAATGCGTGATTCCTTCGATTGCATCCTCGATCGGATGAGCAAAATCATACATAGGATAGATACACCATTTATCGCCCGTATTGTGATGTGTCATATGAGCTACACGGTAAATGATCGGATCCCTCATATTGATATTCGGTGACGCCATATCGATCTTGGCGCGGAGCACTTTCTCTCCGTCTTTATATTTTCCGTCTCTCATCTCCTCGAACAGTTTCAGGTTTTCCTCCACGGAACGATTTCGGTAAGGGCTTTCCTTTCCCGGTTCGGTCAGTGTGCCCCTGTACTCCCTCATCTCTTCCGCCGTGAGATCACACACGAAAGCCTTGCCTTTGCGGATAAGTTTGACTGCGCACTCATACATCTGATCAAAATAGTCGGATGCGAAGTAAAGGTGATCGCCCCAGTCTGCGCCGAGCCACTTGATATCTTCTTTGATAGAATCCACAAATTCCATCTTCTCCTTTGTCGGATTCGTATCGTCAAATCTCATATGGAATGTGCCGCCATATTCCTGAGCCAGACCATAGTTCAAAAGGATCGATTTGGCATGTCCGATGTGGAGATAGCCGTTGGGTTCAGGAGGGAAGCGTGTGCACACATGGTCATAAACGCCTTCCGCCAGATCCTTATCGATTTCCTGTTCTATAAAATTCTTTGAAACAGTTTCGTTTTCCATTGTCTCCTCCTCTAATAACGCAAACATTTATGAACACAATCTTACCACAAAACACAAGCGACCACAAGTTCAGCTCTTTTCAAAATATTTTCCCACTTCAGATAAGAGTCTTGCAAAACATAAACACAGTTCGGACTCCGTCTCCGGGTGTTCATGCCGGACGTCATAGTGCTGCACACCGATAAATACCATATGTGAAGCTTCCCAGTCTCTCTCCAGGACAGGGAGCAGGTCTTCTATATCTTCACAGCCGATGCAGAAAAATATTTCAATATTATTTTTCATCGCATCAAAACACCGATAAAAATACGGAAGTTCTCCCGCTTCTATTTCTCTGATAAAATCAAGAAGTCTTTCCAGTCCATCCCTCAGGTTCCACAATTCCTCTCTTCCCTTTATCATAGGTTTCCCTCCAGCCCGAACCGGGAAACATCACCACATAGGACTCAGTATAACACAGCCAGCCGGATCAATGGGAATCTCAGAAAAATATTTTCACTTTTGTTACAAAATTGTTACAATTTGTGTTTGCCGGAAATCATTGTATTTTCTCTTGACAATTTCATAATTCCTGGTGTATATTAGTCATTGCGTATTGAACAATTCGCAGTAAGCTGTCTTGGCGCAGTCGGTAGCGCGTCGCCTTGGTAAGGCGGAGGTCGGGGGTTCAAGTCCCCTAGACAGCTTTCTTTTTTTGTCCTTTTTACAGATTTTCAGAATCCAGCAGGATTGTAAAAGGTCCGTCATTTATCAGGCTCACTTCCATCTCTGCCCCAAAACTTCCGGTCTGTACCTCAGGTACGGACTTTTTACATTCCCGGATTACATACTCATACAGAGCATTTGCCTTGTCCGACGCTCCCGCTTCGATAAAGCTTGGTCTGTTTCCTTTTTTGCAGTTTGCATACAACGTAAACTGCGAAACAAGAAGAAGGCTTCCTCCCACATCCGCAAGGGAAAGGTTCGTCTTGCCATTGTCATCTTCAAATATCCGCAGTCCGATCATCTTTCGGATCATCTTATCTGCCGTCTGCTCCGTATCACTGTTCGAGACGCCGATCAGGACCAGATATCCTTTTCCGATCCTGCCTATTGTCTCATTGTCCACTCGTACACATGCCTCTTTAACTCGCTGGATCACAAATCTCATTTTCTTCCCTCTCTTTTCTTTTCACCGATTCCCCAGTGTATCATCACGAACGCCAGTACCAGCAGCGGTACACAGCCGATTATAAGCGCTCCCAAAAAGAACTCCGGCAGAATATTGCTCTCCACTTCTGCTATAACAGTGCCAAAGAAATTAAAAAGCGCATGTACCATCATTGGAGCGATCAGACTCTCATAACGCCAGACCAGGTACCCAAGCAGCAGCCCAAGAACAGCCGCATAGATTCCCTGTACCAGATTCATATGATAAACTCCAAACAGAACCGCCTGTATCAGATTTGCCACGATAAAGCATGCTCCTGCCTTTCTCAGATACCTCAGGATCAGCCCGCGGAAAATTGTTTCCTCGACCAGAGGAGGGAGAATTATCGTAGCAATAGCCCATACAGGCGAATATTCGCTCAATCCAGACGTTTCTACAAGTTCTGAATACTCCTCCATTGCAGACGGTGTTATCACATTGATCAATGCCATGAGAAGCGAAATGACATGTTCCGCGGCAAAGCTCAATATAAAAAGCCATACAAAGCTGGATGGACTCAATTTTTTCGTCTGTGCATTGACAAACTTGTTCACTCCCCTTGGCTCAATAACTGCAAAATAATACCATAATAGAAATACGGTTCCTGTTATCACATAAATCAGGCACGAATACAAGTTCAGATTGTTCATAAGGAACTCATAAACACTGTTTATTCCGCTTACGCCGCCAATCATTGTACCAAAAAGCGCCGTTCCTACAGACAGCAGTATTCCACTGCCGTTCATCAATGCCATCGTAAGCACAAATACAAGAGCTGCTATTCCGTAATTTACACCTTTTTTCATTCTTTTGTCTCCTTTGTATTCTGTCTGTAATCCGGAATCAGTAAATGCCGTTTTTCCCTTGCAGCATTTTTTCTGCTTTTCCTCTAATTCTCTGGAGAGCATTATCGATCGATTTCGGACTCTTTTCCAGGATTTCTGCAATTTTTTTGTAATCAGTTCCCATAAGGTGAAGATAGAGTACATGGTTCTCAAGCGGACTCAGCATATCCTTTAGCTGTTCAACGAACGCCTCCGTATACTCCCTGCTGAAATACAGTGCCTCCGGATCCGTTTCCTGCTGAGGCTCTATCATATCGATGAGCTGCATCTTCTTTCCGTCCTGATGGGCGTCACTCTCTTCATACAGGGAAATGTACGAATTCAGAGGAAAATGCTTTTTCCGCTTGGAAGCTTCAATTGCACTGTACATCTGCCGTGATACACACAATTCTGCAAAACTGGAAAACGAATTTCCCTGTGACAGGTCATAATCCCGTACGGCTTTGATCAATCCAATCATCCCCTCCTGTATGAGATCATCGTTCTCACCACCGAGAAGAAACATAGCGCGAGCCTTTTTCCTTACCATAGACTTATACTTGTCCATAATATAGTCCATAATTGCCCGGTCGCCTTTCCTCAGCTCTTGAATCAGCTGCTCGTCAGTCATTCTGTCATATTTTTTCATCTTAACCATCCGACTTTCCTATCTGTGCAGTCTCTGTCTTACAATCTCATAGGCGAGAATTCCGCCTGCAACGGATGCGTTCAGTGATGTAATCTCCCCTTTCATGGGAATTCCCGCTATAAAATCACACTTTTCCCTTACCAGGCGGCTTACACCCTCGCCTTCGTTTCCGATCACAAGACCTACGGGGCCTGTCAGATTCAGGTCGTACATCAAATCTCCATCCATATCCGCACAGACGAACCACATACCTTTTTCTTTTAATTCATCAATCGTTTTCGCCAGATTCGTTACTTTTGCAACCGGCGTGTAGTTCAAGGCTCCTGCAGATGTCTTTGCCACAGTAGCCGTAAGCCCCGCGGCACGGCGTTTCGGAATGATCACACCGTGAGCGCCCGCGACATTTGCCGTCCTTATAATCGCCCCCAGATTATGCGGATCTTCTATTCCGTCAAGAAGGATGAGGAACGGATCCTCTCCCCTTTCTGAAGCAAGTTTGAACATATCCTCTATATCCGAATAGTCATAGGCAGCGGCGTATGCGATGACCCCCTGATGTTTTCCTGTCTGAGTGAGCTGGTTCAGACGCTCTCTGCTGACAAAATTAATCAGAGAGCCATGCTTTTTCGCTTCCCTCACGATTGTACGCACCGGTCCGTCCTGACAGCCGTCCAGTACAAATAACTTATCAACCGTTCTTCCCGAACGGTATGCTTCAAGCACTGCGTTGCGGCCTTCGATCACCAGCGTATGGTCGTTCTGATTATCCGTAGTCTCATTTCTGATATCCTGCATCTCTACTCCTCTTTCAAATCTTTTTCTTTCATGCTTTCCAGACCGATCGCCACAAGTTCTGTCAAACGCCCGTATTCGCGTTTCAGATACAGATATCCGATCAGGGCTTCAAACCCTGTCGCCCTGCGATAATCGGTTATCGACTGATTTTTAGCCGGGGAAACGCTGCGGGCATTTCTTCCTCTTCTGTATACCGCATGCTCCTGCTCGTTCAAATGATCCTGCATGGAGCGCATCATATAAGATTGAGCAGACGCCTGTACATAATGGCTTGTCTCTTCATGGAGCTTGTGTACCTGGCGGTTTCCCTTTCCCGCCACCATCAGTTTAATGATAAGATCAAACACACAATCACCAATATATGCCAGCACAAGCGGTGGAGCGGTATCCGGATTGGTCTGCATCATACCCGGAATCTTCTCTATATAATACTCGAATCCATAATCTATGCTCTTTTCCATTTTACCCCTTCTCGTGTATCTTCCAGAATAATTCCTTTTGCAAGCAGCTCATCTCTTATCTGGTCGGCAAGAGCAAAGTTTTTCTCTTTCCTTGCCGCCTGTCTTTTTGCGATCAGTTCCTCAATCTCTCCATCCAGCATTTCTTCTTTCTTTTCGATAATAATTCCCAGTACATCCGTAAGACGGAAAAGTTTTTCATACAGACTGTCGAGATATTCTTTTGTCCTGCTTCCGTCTGCAGTTGTATTGATAAACTTCACCAGTTCGAATACAGATGCAATAGCATCCGCCGTGTTAAAGTCGTCGTCCATAGCACGCTCAAATCCCTGAACATAGTCCTCCGACTTTTCAAGCAGCTCTTTCTCCTCTTCAGTCAACGCTTTGCTCTTAGCATTACCGGAGAGGAATCTGAGATTTTCCGCTGCTGTTAGGATACGCTCCAGACTGTTTTTAGCAGATTCCATCAGATCTGCACTAAAATTAAGCGGGCTGCGGTAATGGGCGCTGAGCATAAAGAATCTGAGAACCTGAAGGTCATATTTTTCGCTGATTTCCCGAACTGTAAAGAAATTGCCAAGTGACTTGGACATTTTCCTGTTATCGATATTCAGGAAACCATTATGCATCCAGTATCTAGCGAATTCCTTTCCATTTGCAGCTTCACTCTGAGCGATTTCATTCTCGTGGTGCGGGAAGATCAGATCTTCACCGCCTGCGTGGATATCGATCTGTTCACCCAGATATTTCTTTGACATCTCCGAACACTCGATATGCCATCCCGGACGTCCTTCGCTCCACGGCGACTCCCAGGCGGGCTCTCCTTCTTTTTTCGGCTTCCAGAGAACAAAATCCAGCGGATCTTCTTTTTCATCCTCTCCCGTTACAAGAAGCGTTCTTCCTCCGGACTGCAGATCATCCAGGTTCTTATGGGAAAGTTTACCGTAATCCTTAAACTTCCTTGTCCGGTAATATACCGTTCCGTTTTTCTCATATGCATATCCTTTGTCGATCAGAGTCTGGATCATGTCCACCATACCGCAGATTTCTTCTGTCGCCAGCGGATTCTTTGTAGCCGGCATGATATTCATAGCTTCCATATCCTTTTTGCACTCGGCAATATACCGTTTGGAAATTTCATCTGCGGTCACGCCTTCTTCGATCGCTTTTTTAATGATTTTATCATCCACGTCTGTAAAATTGGATACGAAATTCACTTCATAACCCTTATATTCAAAATATCTCCTCACCGTATCGAATACGATCATCGGACGGGCATTTCCTATATGGATCAGATTGTATACGGTAGGTCCGCACACATACATCTTCACCTTTCCTTCCTCAAGTGGCACAAATTCTTCTTTTCTCTTTGACATCGTGTTATAGATCTTCATCGTAATCCCCTTTCCTTTCTATACATCTTAAATCTTTCACCAGCCTTCTAAGTTCACTGTGAAGCCGGATATTTTCTTCCTGAAGTTTCTTAATGTCGTTCAGAACAGGATCCGGCAGATGTACCTGATCCATATCTGTTCTCGGAACTTTTTTGTTATCCATGCGAACGATGCGTCCGGGAACGCCTACGACCGTACAGTTTGGCGGAACTTCTTCAAGTACGACGGATCCTGCTCCGATCTTCGAATTTTCTCCAATCGTAAAGGATCCCAGAATCTTCGCGCCCGCGCTCACCATCACATTATCCTCCAGTGTGGGGTGACGTTTCCCCTGTTCCTTTCCCGTTCCGCCCAGAGTCACCCCCTGATACAAAGTAACGTTATCGCCAATAACCGTAGTCTCACCGATGATCACACCGCTTCCGTGATCGATAAACAGCCCGCGTCCTATCGTAGCTCCGGGATGAATCTCTATGCCCGTCTTGCGCGCTGCTCTCTGTGATATCCATCTGGCCCAGAAGTAATGCCCTTTTAGATACAGCTTATGCGCCAGACGATATCTCAGGATCACCCGAAAACTTGGATAGAGAAAAACTTCCATATTTGACTTAATCGCAGGATCACGCTCACGGATCACCTGAATTTCTTCTTTAATGTAAGATATTATTCCCATTTTATCTCCTCAGCGAATCTCTTCCTGTAAGTTTCTTCCGTCAGAATCATATACGCAAAAATAAAACAACTCCGCCTCAGCTAAGAGACGAAGTTATATCCGCGGTTCCACTCTATTTAAAAGAAATCATTCTTTCACTCGATGCATGTAACGTATGCTAAACGTATCCCGCTACTCGTAATTCACAGGATCAGCTCCCGGATGCACTTCGCACATTCTCCACACAGGAATGCTTTCAGCCGATGACATTCCCTCTCTGTGAGTTTCTGAATATGTTACTCTTTCCATTCTTTGCCTTTATTCCGATTCTGACATCTATTCTATATTATGGGAATTTTTCTCTTTTGTCAACCAGATGCTTTTATACCACTTCATTCAAAAATATTTTAGTAAACTTTGTGATCTTATCCAGTTCCTCAGTCAGGTGTTCTGTCATAACCACCCGGTCGTCATCTGCCAGTTTTGCTGTTTCAACGCGTCCAAACAGCAGCTCAGTCAGAAGATCAACGGGCAAAACTCCCTCCGAATCTTCTGTCTCACGGACATGCAGTTTAAGTTCGCCGTATGCGCTGGTCACTCTCCAGACACGGCTGTTCTGTCTGATCAGCGGATCGATGACCGCAAAGGAACAATCTACCGAAAGATTCTCAGGTACCGTCATGGTTCTCATCAGTTCCGGCAGGCAGACAATTCTCGCCATGATGATTGGCTTCCTCTTGCAGGACATATACTCCGGGCAGGCATAAATCTTGATATCCTCATCCTTTATGCGAGACTGGCCGTTAGCAGCAAGCTGTCGAACCGAACGGAAAAATGCATCCTCATATCCCTCCAGATATAAAGGCTCTCTGATCTCAAGCCCTTCCTCTGTCGCATATGCATAGACTCCCTTGATCTCTCCGCCTTCTCTGATCAGGCGGACGCCGCCATGTTCACTTGACTGTTCCAGGATCACCGTCTGATAGTATGCCGCATCTCTGACAGCATATACCTGCCACTTCTCTGAAAAATGCGCATTAAAAAAATCTGCGATCTCTTCCGCATTCCAGAGAGCCGCGTCAGAGAAATCACAGGCGTCCCCTCTCTGTTCTTCCTGCGTGCAGCACTGTTTCAGTGATCCAATGCACTGATCGTAGATAAATCGAAAATCATAAGGAGTATAGATTGCTTCCGCTGCCGGCATCAGAAATGTGAACGGTATCTTTGCCTGATACATATCTTCCAGGGCCGTTCTAAGGAGCGCTCCCATAAATCCACGGCCTCTGAAGGCTTTCCGAGTGGCCACCGCTATAATATATGCCGACGGGAGCTCCTTGCTCCCGACTTTCAGCGTATAAGGATTGAGCTGAAGCATGGAACGAATCTGCCCGTCCTCTTCCACAACATAAATCTGATTATCCCGAGTCTTGATATAATAGTAATAATCAAGAAAATCTTTTGTATCTTCTACAAATACTTCTTCCCACAACGGTCGTGTTTTCCCGTGTTCGCTCTGATCTAATTTTCTCAGGATCATATTGCAGTCTCTCCTTGTACTCCGTTTATCTGTGCTGACAGCATCCGGTACACCCTTCCGGTGCTGATGTCATATCTGTGCTGCCGTAATTCATATATTTCTCCACTGCACAGATAGCTTGAGAAGAAATGCCCTCTCCGTTCCCGGTAAATCCGAGTCCTTCCTCAGTTGTTGCTTTCACATTCACCTGCTCGGCATCAATCTGAAGCACCTTTGCGATATTTGCTCTCATCTCGTCGATGTATGGACGCATCTTTGGCTTCTGGGCGATGATCGTCGCATCAATATTTTCTATTACATAACCGCTCTCATCCAAAAGCTTTCCAACATGTTCCAGAAGCTGCATACTCGATATCCCCTCATATGCAGGATCTGTATCAGGGAAATGTTTCCCGATATCTCCCAGAGCTGCCGCTCCCAGAAGAGCATCCATTATGGCATGAAGCAGTACATCCGCATCCGAATGACCCAGAAGTCCTTTTTCATATGGGATCTCCACGCCTCCCATAACAAGTTTTCTTCCGGCAGTCAGCCGATGTACATCATATCCCATTCCTACCCGCATACCTATTTCTCCTCATAATCATTTTCAATCTCTTCATCCGTTTCCTGATCATCCCCGTCTGATTCCTGATCCGCCTCAGCTGGAACCTGCTCCTCTGCCTCGGAGTCTGTACTTTCTTTTAAGGCCGCGGAATCATCAGATAACTGCTCAGTTCCTACGGTCTGCATATTAACCCGTCTTTGAGTTTTTTCCTCTTTATCTGCCTCTTCATCTTCAGTCGCAACCGGGCTTTCGTCAGATTCTTCCCCTTTTCGGAGGTCGAGCACCTTCTTCAGGCTAAATATAGCATATCCCACTCCTACTACAACAAACAGCGCGCCCATCACACTCATAAGTATCATATTGCTTGGCTTTTCCTGCGACATCTGCACAAGAAGTTTAATCCCCAGATATCCCAGATATCCGCCCAGTATGACGCGAAAAATGTACATTCCTTTCTTATCCATGTCTTTATCCTCCGTAGTTATTCTGTGCATTATTCTAACATAACTTGCATGACAATTCCACCTTGCCGTCAAAAGAAAAAGATGTTGGAAATTTTATTCGTCCACTCCTGCTAACACTTTCATCCTCTCATATGTAAAATGGTTGAACACGGCAATAGTCCTCCCCACACCGATCATAGCCAGGATCGTCCCTGCGCCAACGCCTGCCAGATGTCCGGCGAATATAAAGCTAATTATAATAGTGATTGTAATATTAGTCAGATCGAAACAATTTTTCGTGAATCCCACACTCTTGTGGATCGTATCTGCGATAGCCTGAACAATCCCGGCTCCCGGGTTCGGTACAATACGCATATTCAACGACATGGCCGCGCCGATCCCTGTCAGGATAATAGCTATGATCAGTACAAGAACCCGTACCGTCATTTCAGAGACACCACCCTTTCCAGTCGAATAAAATTCAGGGATCACCGCAGAAAAAATATTAAGAAAACGGGTAAATACTAAACTCAGCGGAATCTGAAGAATATCCATCAGCAGGATCAGCTTCTGATCCGTTCTACTGGCATGTTCCAGCACCATGTCGGACTCTTCGATCTCTTTTCGGTATTTCCGGCTGCGGATCATATGAAGCACAAGTTCGATAAGCACAAACACACTGTACAGGGCCAGTGTCATATTTCCAAAATTATGATCGAAGATCTCGGAAATACTGTATGCCACTGAAATAATCGGTGATACGCCAAGTCCGGTTTTTGTGTTCAGTGTCAATCCCAGCGCCAGAACAAGCAAACCGACTCCATAGAATAATATCCGGAAGAAAACCGGGTTTTTCATAAAATCATACCTCCTGTGTGGAAATTATAATAAGAAAAAAAGCCTGTAAATACAGGCTTCCTTCACGAGTAGCGGAAACTGGATTTGAACCAGCGACACCACGGGTATGAACCGTGTGCTCTAGCCAACTGAGCTATTCCGCCATATTAGGTTTTATATGGGGCCTATAGGGCTCGAACCTATGACCCTCTGCTTGTA
>DWYB01000044.1 GCA_019118885.1 Candidatus Mediterraneibacter surreyensis
CGGTAGAAAAGATCAACATCTTCGTAGAAGGTGTGAGAGTGATAGATTAAGGAGGATATTGTCGTGGCTGTTAAAACGATAAATACGGAGATGCTCCGGAAGATGTTCCTTGCAGGAGCGGCGAATCTGGAGGCAAAGAAAGAATTCATCAATGAGTTGAACGTATTCCCCGTTCCTGATGGGGATACCGGTACAAATATGACCCTGACGATCATGTCGGCGGCAAAAGAGGTGCAGGCGCTCGAGAACCCTGATATGGTATCTATGGCGAAAGCAATCTCTTCCGGTTCTCTTAGAGGAGCCAGAGGAAATTCAGGCGTTATCCTTTCACAGCTTCTCCGTGGATTTACAAAAGAGATCAGAGAACACCAGGAAATCGATACGATCATTCTTGCAAAAGCCTGCGACCGTGCAACTGCGACGGCTTACAAGGCTGTCATGAAGCCCAAGGAAGGAACAATCCTTACCGTGGCAAAAGGAATCTCACAGAAAGCTGCGGAGCTGGCTGAGACAACAGATGATCTGGAAGTATTTCTTCCGGAAGTTATCAAACACGCCGAGCAGGTACTGGAACAGACGCCTGAGCTTCTTCCTGTTCTGAAAGAAGCCGGCGTTGTCGATTCGGGCGGCCAGGGCCTTCTGGAAGTGATCCGCGGGGCCTATGACGCATTTCTCGGAAAAGAGATCGACTATACGGCTATAGAGGCAGGGCAGGGCACGAAGATGGTGAAGCCGGGCCAGCAGGCTGAGGCCGATATCAAATTCGGATACTGCACGGAATTTATTATCATGACTGAAAAACCGTTTACTGATCACGATGAAACAGAATTCAAGGCATATCTTGAATCCATCGGTGATTCCATTGTCTGTGTGGCGGATGATGATATCGTCAAAGTTCATGTCCATACGAACGATCCAGGTCTTGCCATACAGAAAGCTCTGACATACGGTCAGCTCTCCCGGATGAAGATTGACAACATGCGTGAAGAGCATCAGGAAAAACTGATCCGTGACGCAGAGAAAATTGCTGCACAGCAGGCACAGGCAGCGGAAGTCAAAAAGAAAAAGGAGCCAAGAAAACCGGTTGGATTCATTGCCGTTTCCATTGGCGAAGGCATGAATGAAATCTTCCGTGAACTGGGCGTGGATTATATCATCGAGGGTGGGCAGACTATGAATCCGAGTACTGACGATATGCTCACAGCCATTGACCAGGTGAACGCAGATCATATTTTCATACTGCCGAATAATAAAAATATCATTCTTGCAGCGAACCAGGCTCAGTCTCTTACAAAGGACAAGGATATTATCGTAATTCCAACGAAAACAGTACCGCAGGGAATCACTGCAGTAATCAGCTACATGCCTGAGGCTGACATAGATGCGAATATGGAGGCTATGCAGGAAGCGATCAAAAACGTTAAAACCGGACAGGTGACTTACGCGGTGCGCGATACAAAGATCGACGACAAAGTAATCCATGAAGGAGATATCATGGGAATCGGCGACCAGGGCATCCTTTCCGTGAGTCAGTCGGTAGAAGAGACGACAAAGGACATGCTTGCCCGTCTGGTTGATGAAGATTCGGAACTGATCAGTCTCTATTACGGACAGGATATCCGTGAGGAGGATGCAGAGAAATTCGCGCAGACTGTAGAAGAGCTCTATCCTGACGTGGATGTTGATGTCCATATGGGCGGACAGCCGATCTACTATTATGTACTGTCTGTAGAATAAAATCTGAAATAATAAAGCAGTATAACCGGGCGTTCTTCCGACAGGGAGAGCGCCCTCTTTCATGAATAAATTATCAAAATAAACGGAGGTGCTATATGAAAAGCAGTTCGTCTATCGGCTCCCTGAAAGGAATCGGTGAAAAAACAGAAAATCTGTTTCATCGTCTGGGAGTTTACCGGATAGAAGATCTAATCCGCTATTACCCAAGAGGATTCGAGATATATGAAGATCCTGTTCCGATCAGTGAGGCAGAAGAGGGAAAGATTAATACGATATCCGGGAGTGTCTTCGGTCGTATAGGAGTATCCGGGAACCGTTCTCTTCAGGTCACGACGCTGAACTTAAAAGATCTGACCGGAACCATCAAAGTACTGTGGTTCCGTATGCCTTTTTTAAGGAACACTCTTGGGAAGGGCGGAATGCTTGTCCTGCGGGGCAGGGTAGTAAGGAGAAAAAGCGGGCTTGTGATGGAACATCCGGAAATTTATTATCCGGCCTCCAAATACGAAGAAAAACTCCATTCCATGCAGCCGGTCTATCCTCTGACCTCCGGTCTGACAAACAATGCGATAATCAAGGCGGTTCGTCAGGCTCTGGAAGCTGTCGATGAGTCCCAGGACATTCTTCCTCCAAGTCTGTCGGCGGCTCACAGATTTCTTCCATATTGCGAAGCCGTTCAAAAGATGCATTTTCCGGAAAATAAGGAGGAGTTCATCCAGGCAAGAGAGCGTTTTGTCTACGAAGAATTCCTTGTCTTTATCCTGGCTCTGCGCCGGATGAAAGAAAACGAAAACCGGGCGGAAAACCGTTTTATCCTGGAAGACCAGCCGGAAATTGAACAGTTTCTGAAAGAACTTCCTTATGATCTGACCAATGCTCAGAAAAGAGTTTGGAAAGAGATACAAAATGATATGCAGGGGAGCCATGTCATGTCCCGCCTTGTTCAGGGAGATGTGGGATCCGGAAAAACGATCGTAGCTTTCCTTGGACTTCTGCTGGCCGGACTGAACGGATATCAGGGGGCATTGATGGCGCCTACCGAAGTACTGGCCAGACAGCACTATGAAAATATATCGGGAATGCTGGAACATTATCATATTCCTTTAAGAGCAGAACTTCTCACAGGATCAATGACAGCAAAGCAAAAACGGGAAGCTTATGAACGGATTTCATCCGGTGATGTTTCGATCATCATAGGTACCCACGCTCTGATCCAGGATAAAGTATCCTATCATGATCTTGCCCTGGTCGTGACGGACGAACAGCACCGTTTCGGTGTAAAGCAGCGGGAAGCCCTGGCTGGAAAAGGCTGTATGCCCCATATCCTTGTCATGAGTGCGACTCCCATCCCGCGGACACTTGCCATTATACTGTATGGCGACCTTGATATTTCCATAATCGATGAGATGCCAAAAAACCGGCTTCCCATCAAAAACTGTGTTGTAGATACAAGCTACAGAGAAACAGCATACCGTTTTATGAAAAAACAGGTGGAAGAAGGAAGACAGTGCTACGTTATATGCCCTATGGTGGAAGAAAGCGAAAGTCTGGAAGCTGAAAATGTCCAGGACTATTCCCGCTTGCTTGCTGACGAAATGGGAAATGATATCTGTGTCGCCTGTCTCCACGGCAAGATGAAGCAGCAGGAAAAGGACGAAATCATGGACGCGTTCGGACGAAATGAAATACAGATCCTTGTATCAACGACCGTGATCGAGGTAGGCATCGACGTGCCCAATGCGACGGTCATCATGATCGAAAATGCAGAACGCTTCGGACTTGCACAGCTCCATCAGCTGAGAGGACGTGTGGGCAGAGGAAAATACCAGTCCTACTGCATTTTTATGACCGCATCAAAATCAGATGAGACAAAAGAACGGCTTGATATCCTGAACCATTCCAATGACGGCTTCTTTATCGCCAGTGAAGACCTGAAACTCAGAGGGCCTGGTGATCTGTTTGGAATCCGTCAAAGCGGAATACTGGATTTTAAAGTCGCTGATGTATTTCAGGATGCAAAAATCCTGCAGGATGCAAGTGAGGACGCCGGAAAAATTCTGGAAGAAGATCCGGAACTGGCAGCTCCGGAGAATGCAGGACTTCGCCGTTATATCGACCGAAAGATCAGTGAGATCATGCTGGAGACGACGCTGTAAAATACCTTTTCAGGAGGGATAGCATATGAATATTTCAGTAAATATTAAACAAAACACATTCCACCTTTATAACAATGAAATCAGTTATATCATGACCGTACTTCCAAACGGACAGATGGGACAATTATATTTTGGCAGAAGAGTGCACGACCGCGAAGACTATTCCTATCTGCTTGAAATGAGATCCCGCCCCATGTCTTCCTGTGTATTTGACACTGACAAATGTTTTTCCATGGAACATATCAGGCAGGAATACGCTGTATTCGGCACGACAGATTACCGGATGCCTGCTATGGAGATCCTTCAGAAAAATGGCGGCCGGATCTCGGAATTTCTTTTCCATGACTATCGGATTGAAAACGGAAAGCCAAAGCTCCCGGGGTTACCTGCTACGTATATAGAAGATGATAGCGAAGCACGTACACTCGTCATCGGTCTGGCAGATTCGCTCACGCAGATCCGCCTGGAACTTTTATATACAGTTTTTGAAAAAGGCGGCATTATCACGCGAAGCGCTCGATTTATCAACGACGGTAAAGAAGATGTTCACCTGACCACTGCCATGAGTCTATGCATGGATCTTCCGGACAGTGATTATGACTGGATCCAGTTTTCCGGAGCATGGGCAAGAGAGCGCTATCCGAAAACGCGGCATCTCGAGCAGGGAATTCAGTCTGTAGGAAGCATGAGAGGTAATTCTTCCCACAACCACAACCCGTTTGTAATCCTCAAGCGTCCGACTGCCGATGAATTTCAGGGAGAAGCCATCGGTTTCAGCCTGATCTACAGCGGTAACTTTCTGGCACAGGCAGAAGTAGACGCCTATGATACGACAAGAGTTCTTATGGGGATCCACCCGGCCGGATTTGACTGGAAACTGTCAGCAGGCACATCTTTCCAGACTCCGGAAGCCGTTATGGTATATACGGATCAGGGACTGAACCGCTTAAGCCAGACATTCCACCGCCTGTATCAAAAGCGTCTTGCCAGAGGATACTGGAGAGACAGAGAGCGTCCGATTCTTCTCAATAACTGGGAAGCTACTTATTTTGATTTTAACGAAGAAAAACTTCTACAGATTGCACAGAAGGCAAAAGACTGCGGAGTAGAGCTTTTTGTCCTTGACGACGGATGGTTCGGAAAAAGGAACGGTGAACATGCAGGACTTGGCGACTGGTTCGTAAATAAAGAAAAACTTCCTGAAGGAATTACCGGACTTTCTCAAAAAATTGAAGCTATGGGCATGATGTTCGGTCTCTGGTTCGAGCCTGAGATGGTCAACAAAGATTCTGACCTTTACCGCGAACATCCGGACTGGATCCTGCAGACTCCCGGGCGAAAGCCTTCCCACGGACGTTTCCAGTATGTACTGGACTTTTCCAGAAAGGAAGTTGTAGACCGTATTTATGAGATGATGTCAAAGCTTCTTTCCGAGGCCAAAATATCCTATGTGAAGTGGGATATGAACCGCAGTATTACAGAGTGCTACTCCGCGTCACTCCCGGCTGACCGCCAGGGTGAGGTGTATCACCGATATATCCTCGGAGTCTATGACCTGTATGAAAGACTCACAAGCAGGTTCCCGCATGTACTGTTTGAGTCCTGCGCAAGCGGCGGCGGACGTTTTGATCCGGGTATTCTCTACTATGCGCCGCAGGGCTGGACAAGTGATGATACTGATGCAGTAGAGCGTCTCAAAATCCAGTACGGGACGTCATACTGTTATCCGGTAAGCTGTATGGGAAGCCACGTCTCTGTCGTACCGAACCATCAGCTCAACAGATACACGCCTCTCTCCACAAGAGCGAACGTAGCGTATTTCGGCACATTTGGCTATGAGCTTGATCTGAATAAACTGACAGAGGAAGAGCAGGGAGAAGTAAAGGAGCAGATCCGCTTTATGAAACAGTACCGCAGACTGATCCAGTTCGGCACGTTTTACCGGCTGCAAAGCCCGTTTGAAAATAATGTCGCCGGATGGATGGTTGTCAGCGATGATAAAAAAGAAGCAATTGCAGGGCGGTATAAAATCTTAAACGGAGCAAACCAGCCGTTTGAAAGAATGTATCTGAAAGGACTGAATGCAGACATGGAATACCGGATCAATGGGGCTGAAACCCATTACGGAGATGAACTGATGAACTGCGGTCTGGTCACAACAGATGCATCTGCAGGAGAAGCTGCTCCGGGAGAAAAGATGAGCTGTGACTTTTACTCAAAACTGTATGTAATTGAAACTTGTAATAAGTAATAAATAATGAATTCATTAACTGTTACGAATTTCCAGTTTAAAAGATCCGATTCTCCACATACTATGGATGTAACATAAAGAACCGAACAGCAGATGTATGATAACCGGCTGCACCGAAAAGCGGCAGATTACATACAGATGCAGCCGGTTTGAATGTTACATGACAAACGAAAGTAACTTATAAAAAGTTACTAAAATGCAAAAGGAGGAAATTGATCATGGCAAGTCGTTCATCTAACAGAGCAGCAGTGCCTGAGGCTAAAGGCGCGCTGGACAAATTCAAGTACGAAGTGGCCAACGAGCTGGGGGTACCGTTATCTGACGGTTACAACGGCGACCTTACTTCCAAGCAGAACGGATCAGTAGGCGGATATATGGTCAAGAAAATGATCGAGCAGCA
>DWYB01000045.1 GCA_019118885.1 Candidatus Mediterraneibacter surreyensis
TAAATACTCATACAAACTGACAGAAACCGGTACATAATTTCCAATAGCCGCATCATATAAAGGGTAACTAAATCATTCTTTTCTTGCCGGGAACCGTTTCCGGTTATGGAGATTTCTGGTTCCGCTTGTTCGTCTTATATCTGCAGAGAACATCCCGTGTCAAGCCCTTGCCTGTAAACAGGTGCTTCGCAGGCTTGACATGGGATGTTCCTGCAGATGAATATTATTCAAGCGGACCAGAAATTAATGCGGTTCGAATTCGAACCGGAAGATCAACAAAGCCTATATCGACTGAAATAATGGGATCATAGTCGATGAAGTCGCTTCTTCTACCCGTTTGCATGAGAATTTTCGGACTGGGAAAGTAAGCAGCCGGGAGGCAGGTATTACGTACGCACCGTTGGAGCAGCGCCGGCACTTAGAGCGCGTCTTTTGCGCTCTTATGTACCGTTACGCTGCGACTGAATGAAAATGTGTGCGTTAGCAATACCTGCCTCCCGGCGGATACTTTATCAGTCCGAAAAATCGAAATTTATCTTAACTTCAACGCCAGCATCGTTACAATAACACAGTGCGCGACGAACATGACCGGTACACTGATATAGAATTTCGGCTTTCTTGTCTTATGCCGGAACATGATCATGCCTGCCAGCGCGCCCAGGGAGCCGCCGGCCAGAGCCAGCAGCAGAAGTGTCCGCTCCGGAATGCGCCATTTCCCGGACTTTGCCCTGCCTTTATCCAGCCCGTACGCGACCCATGTTGTAAAATTGATCACTGCCAGATACCATACCAGAATACTCATACTTCTATCTCCTCGCCCAGTGTAAATGAATAAATGATCTTCTCTTTCACCGGTTTTTCCATAAGCTGCTCAAGCGCCTGTGCGTAATAATCGAGCTGTGCATGATATTTTTCTTTCAGCTCGTTTCCAGTCCTCACCTTGTCTGTCTTATAATCGAGCACCACAAGGCCGTCCGGCTCTTCGAAATACACGTCTATGATTCCCTGTACAAGGATCTTTTCACCGGAACAGTCTTCCGGATAGATTTCCGACGCATCCACACTAAGGACAAAAGGCTGCTCCTTATACAGCTTTCCATTACGGGCGGCATCTGCCATTCTCCTGCCGCTTCTGCATCCGAGAAAACGCAGGATGTCCTTCGGACGGATGCACTCCGTCATCTCATCTGTCAGCCTGCCTTCCTGCCGCAGCTGCTGCACTGCCGCAGTCAGATTTTCCACGTCATAATCAACCGTAAAATCCAAAAGCTCCAGCAGTTTATGATATGCGCTTCCCCTCGGTGCTCCGGTCAGGATTTCCTCTTCTTTCAGGAACTCCGGGATAAGCGGCACCACGACCGGTTCCTCGTACATTTCTTCCCCGGCTTCTTCTGCAAGATACGCCCATTTCTTCAGCTCAGATACTGTGAATTTCAGTTTCATCTTCCCTTCATCTTCAAACGGATACACATAATCGATCTGCGCATCCAGACGTTCTCTCAATTCAGGCTCGTAAACCTGTGAATCATCCCAATTCCGCAGAACATCCTCTGCCATGACTTCTGCCTGAACCTCTTCCTGCTGAGGGGTAAGATCTTCTGCTCCGAACACCGAGACTTCCACAGGCGACTCCTGCTTTACCTTTCCCGTCTCATCGGATAAGATACACGGCAGCACCCAGTCCAGATAACATTTAGCCCCTTCTGCCCTAAATACACTGGAAATATCTGAGACAGCGCCGTCTTCTGTGATCTTTGCCGCTCCTGTCATGATCAGTTTTTCTTTTGCACGGGTCAGCGCTACATAAAGGATACGCATTTCCTCTGCAAGATTTTCCAGAGCAGTTTCCTCACGGATCATCTTCTTTAGAAATGTAGGAGTCTTTGTTCTCCTTTTCAGGTCAATCAGATCCACTCCGGCGCCCCAGTCAGGATGAAGGAGCACACTTCCTTTCGTGTCCTGAGTATTGAATTTCTTTCCCATTCCCGCGACAAATACGATAGGGAATTCCAGACCTTTGCTCTTATGGATACTCATGATGCGCACCGTATCCGCCTGCTCATCCATGATTCCGGCCTCTCCGTAATCCACATCATACTTTTTCAGTTGGGCAATATAGCGGACAAAGTTAAACAGCCCTTTATAGCTCGTCCCCTCAAATGCCGCCGCCCGCTCTGTCAGCATCTCCACATTAGCCATACGCTGGGCGCCGCCCGGCATGGCGGCAATGTACAGTCCGTACCCGGTCTTGTCGATGATTTCTTCTAAGAGTTCATGGATCGGCGTATATGGCACCTTTTCTCTGAAATAACGGACCTGATCGTAAAATCTCCGGAGTTTCCCTCTCAGTTCTTCCATACATGCATCTTCCGCCGCGTCACTCTCGGCGCACATTGCTGCCGCCTCGTAGAAAGGCACATTGGGATATGCGATCCTGATTTCCGCCAGTTCTCTTGTATTAAGTCCTCCAAAGACCGATGTCAGCACAGCCGCAAGGGGCAGATCCTGTCTGGCATTGTCCAGTATCTTCAGATAATCCAGCAGCACACTCACTTCGTAAGTCTCAAAATATCCCTCCCGGCTCACGGAATAAGCCGGTATTCCTTCTTCTCCCAGCACCGAAGAAAAGACTTCGGCCCAGCCTCGGATGCTCCGGGTCAGGATCACAATATCCCTGTACTGTACTCTGCGGTATTCCCGGGTCTCCTTGTCCAGCACCACACCGTCCCGGATCAGCTCCCGGATACGGCGCGCGATCATCCTCGCCTCCGCCTGACGCTCATCCTCTCCTCCTGTATCCTCCTTATCGAGAAGGAGAAGTTCACTCTTGCAGAAATCCTCCTTTCCGGATGGGAGAGGCGGGAATTCTGCTCCCGGATAGAGTGCGGCACTGTCATCATATTCAATCCCGCCCAGCTCTTTCTTCATGATCTGGCGGAAGATATCATTTACACTGTCAAGGACTTTCTCTCGGCTGCGGAAGTTTTTATGCAGATCGATTCTCTGCGTTACGCTGTCTTTCAGACTGTAAGTATTATATTTCTCCATAAAGAGTTCCGGTCTGGACAGGCGGAAGCTGTAGATACTCTGCTTTACATCGCCCACCATGAAAATGTTATATTCTCCCCTGGATACTCTCGACACGCTGGTAAGGATCGTCTCCTGAACAAGATTGCTGTCCTGATACTCGTCGATCATCACCTCATCGAACCGGTCCTGATATTCTCCGGCAACGGCAGACGGCACAAGCTCCCCGTCCTTTTCTTCAGTCAGGATCGCAAGGGCGAACTGCTCCATATCATTGAAATCGATCATATTTCTGAGACGTTTCTTCTCATCCAGCATATGCGCAAACCGTTTCACAAGCTCTGTCAGTGTGACGACGGACGGCAGGGCATCCTGCATATCCTGCTGCCATACCTCGCGGGGAGCATAGAAATAATCTTCCTGCATCCCTTTTAAAAGGCTCTTTGCCTGTTCCCGGAGTTTTTTGACCTTCTCTTTCTTGTCCGGAGATACCGTATCATCTTTCCTGGAAGAGAGACGCTTCCATTTAAAGCCGGCAGCCGCACTGTACATTGCATCAAAGTTTTCCGCCTGCTGCAGCTCCTCCAGTTCTTGCAGATCGGAGTCCAGCATATCACCGTACATGTATGGTCCGTCCGGCTCCTCACAGATCTTAAGCCCGCGCTCCAGCACTCTCTCGATATCCGCCGCCCTCATACGGACTCTTTCTTCCGCACGCACTTCCAGATCCTCTGACGCATAAGCCTTCACACATTGGTCCAGCCACCGGTCAGGCCGGGGATAGCTGCGGGAATACTCATACATTTTCAGAATAATCTCCTCGATCTTCTTATCACTCTTTCCGCTCCCGAACCGCTCTGTAAAATCAAGGAACTCTTCTTTGGCTTCTGCATAGCACTCTTCCAGAAGTTCCTCCAGCACATCCTGCTTTAAAAGCTTCAGCTCTCCTTCTTCCGCGATGCGGAATCCCGGATCGATCCCGATCACATGAAAATGATCCCTGATGACCGCAAGACAGAAGCTGTGGATCGTAGTGATCTGGGCGCTGTGGATCAGAGTTGCCTGCCGCTCCAGCCTTATATCTCCCGGCCGTTCTTCCAGCTTCTTCTCTATGGCAGCACTGATCCTCTCTTTCATCTCAGCAGCTGCCGCCTCTGTGAATGTCACAATCAGCAGACGGTCCACATCTGTCGGCGTGTCATCCTCGGTCAGCCGTCTGATGATACGCTCCACAAGCACCGCAGTCTTCCCGGATCCTGCCGCTGCGGAGACAAGGATATTCCGATTCCTCAGATCAATGACTTTCTGCTGTTCACTTGTCCATTTCACACTCAACTTTCCGCACCTCCGTCATGCCGTTCTGTCTCCAGCATTATTTTCGCCACAGCTTCTTCCATAGAATATTTTTCAAGTCTCCGGTATCCGCATCCGTCGATCCGGATATCAAAGCCGCAGATATCCCGGTACGGACAGTAATCGCACCCGGTATCTCCCCCCATTTCATAAGGCGCGGCAGACACTTCACCCGAACTGATCTCATCCCGGATCTTCATTTCTTTCTCCTGTGCATATTTCAGGACCGCACGGAACGTGTCTCCCGGAAGCGCCCGGGAATTTTTGCTCAGTGATCCGTCCTTGTTCCACCCAACGGGGATCAGCAGGGAACTGCCCGTCAGGTCTCTCTCAAGATGGGAGATTACTTTCTCATCCCCGTTTACAAGACCGTCCAGCCGGAGTTCTTTGAGAATACTCTTCTCCACATCTTCATCATTGTCTTTCCTATCCACCACCGGATCCTGAATCCGGTAATAGAAGATCCCCGCCGGAATGATCTCTTTGTCCGGGTACTTTCTCTTCTCCACATCGAGCGCCGCATTCAGATAGACAGGGAGCTGCATCTGCAGTCCGTGATAAAGAGCAGTAATGTCAAAACTCTTCATCCCCGTCTTATAATCTGTCACCTTTACATATACACACTCGTCGTCTTCGCAGATATCGATCCGGTCGATCTTTCCGCTTCCGAATTTCAGCTCATATCCCCCGGGCACAAAGTCTCCTTTTTCCAGCTGCCTTGTAAGAGCCCACACCGATCTGCGGATCAGGCGCTTGATCCTTGCGATCATGTATTCATTTCTTGCGGAACTGAAGAGCACTGTATTTCCGTAATCGATCACGCTCTCCTCCACGCTCTCATCGATCAGCTCATCCCTCAGTTCCTCCGGCATTTCTTCCCAGCGCATCTTCTCCCGGTCCGCTTTCCGTGAAAAACGCTCCAACGACTGGTGGGCGATATTTCCCAGATCCACAGCCTCAAAGCTGTACTCCTGACGGTCAGAAAGGCGCAGTCCATAGCTCAGGAAATGTGCGTATGCGCAGGAGGTAAACTGCTCCATCCGTGTCACACTGACGCGGTCCGGATCCGGATACAGCTGTCTGGCACGTTCCGGTCCCAGCTCCGGATACTCCCGCCGCAGGAATCCTGCATCCAGAATTTCTTCCAGCGCATCCCTGCTCTTTTGATCCCGCTGAAACCATGTATAAAGCTCTTTCCAGCTGCTGTCCACGCCGGATCTGCGGTCCCTGACTCCCTCTGCCACTTTCAGGATCCCGGTCTTTCTGGTGAGCTCGGTCTCTTCCATTGCCCGTTTCTCTTCATCAACAGTCCTGAGTCCGGGGAACAGCCTTCTGACATCCGATATAAGGTAAGCCGGCCGCAGGCTTTTTCCGTCCCCGGATACCTTGGACCATGAAAGGTACAGATACTCCGATGGCTTCGTCAGATTCATATAGAGATAAAATTTCTGTATATATGCCTCCTCTTTCGGCCCGGGCGACAGCGCAATATCCCCGCTTAAAAACTGCTCTCTGTCCCGCTCGGAAAGAAGGCCTCCCGCTCCTGAATTTCCGGGAAGCAGAGTATCATTCGCGCCTACAAAGAACAGAGCTTTTATATTTTTGATCCTCGTTCTCTCTACATCACCGATGACAACCTGATCCAGACTGGGCGGGATCACGCCCACTTTTGCCTCTTCCAGACCAGCATCCAGCAGATCACAGTATTCTTTCAGTGAAATCTGCTCGTCTCCCAGAAGTTCCACGAACTTATCGAACAGCTCCAGCACGATCCGGTAGATCTGGGCATACTCTTTCGCCAACGCAAGCTCTCCCTTTTCCTGAAATTTCTGCTCCATTTCGCTGAGCTGTTCCTGCATCTTCTCTTCGGAGATAAACTCATAGACCGCCAGCGTCACATCCCGCACAGTCTTCTTTCTCTGTTTCAGGACAAACACCAGATTCTGGATTTTTTCCACAAACCGGACTCTCAGATGATTCACTTCCTGAAGTTCCGCCTCTCCGGCCTCCGACGTCTGTCTCACCCACGCCTGCTGCCATTTCTTATACCCTTTAATGCCCAGCGCCAGACAGTAATTTTCCATCCGGTCCACCTCTTCGTCAGTGAATCCGCACAGCCCGGTCCGCAAGAACCGGAACACACTGTCATAGGTAAAATTTTCTTCCGCCATGGCAAGGAGACTTCTTAAATACTCCACAAATGCATTGAGCAGGATGCTCTTCTTGTGGTCCATAAATACAGGAATGTCAAACTTACCGCATGCCTTTTCCAGTGCGTCCGCATACACGTTCATATCTGCCGTAATAACCGCAACATCGCGATATCGGTATCCCTTCTCCCTCACCAGATATCGGATGCCCTCCGCCACATACTGCGCCTCGGCCCGGGGATTGCGTGCCTCGTGAATGGAGACGGCCCCTTCATATCCTGATCTTTCATCTCCCGGCTCGTCTTCCCGTAAATACTGATTTCCGGAATACCGGAACAGTTCCGACTCAAGAAACGCCAGCTCCGCATTGTGCTCAAAGCGTTTCGGCGGTTTCTGGTACAAATATACCGGATCTTCCATCTCAGTCTTTGTATCACGTGCTATCTTCACAAGAGAAGTCACCATCTGCTTACTCAGCGCGAAAAGCTGATACGGATGGCGGTATACAAAAGGATCTTCCCGCTCATCCATTTCCACGGTGATCATAACCTTGTCGCAAACTTTCAGAAGTTCTCCCAGCAGCCGGTCCTGAACCGGCGTGAAACCGGTAAAACCATCCATTGCCACAATGCTCCCCTTTAAGATATTCGACCGCGGCACAGCATCGCTCAATACATCCAGCATTTCTTCTTTTGTAATATACTTTTCGCTCAGGTAATCCTCAAATCCTTCATACACTTTCCGGATATCTTTCAATTTGTAATAGAGATAACTGTCCGGGCTTATGCTGTCCATGAACTCATCCAGCCGCTCAAAATCCACCCCGTACTGGGTAAACTCTGATATGACTGACTTCACCTCACTGATATACCCCTGTTTCTTCAGATTCCCTTTCAGCACTGTGAGTTCATCTTCATAATTGCCCGCAATTTTCCTCAGGATCAGATTCTTGCCTTCATCATCAAGCACCGTCCGGTCGTCCTGTCCTACCTCCTCAAACACTCTGTGGGCAAGGCGTCCGAAGCTGAGGACATCGATGTTCATGATCCCGCCTCTTGGATGCATCAGGCACAGGTCCTTCTGCGTCTGCATCGTAAACTGCTCCGGCACAAGGACAAGATAATTCTTCTCCGGATACCGGATGGACTGCTCTATGATATTTTGATACAGACAGTGGGATTTTCCGCTGCCGGAATTGCCGAATATGAATTGCAATGACATAATTCCCCTCCTTGTTAAGTCTTCTCCCTGATGTCATGGATTCGTTCGGATTCATTTACCAGTGATTATACTGCGTGCGCAGAAAAGGAAGCGGCGCGCAGCGACATTTACTTTTCAAGCCGCGGCTCCCGATATAATCCCTGCGCAGCAGGGCGAAGCGATTCTATCGCTTCGGATTGCGCTTTGCGCAATCATTATATCATACAGCTTGTTTCCTGTCATTTTTCTCTTTTCGGTCAGCCTTTGTGTATATACATTCTTGTCATATCAGGCTCGCCGTCGCCTTGTACCATACAGAGAAATTCCCATCCATATTTCTCATAAAACCCTGTATGATCCGTAACCAGATATACGGGAGATATTCCCTTTGATTTCAAGTCAGACACAGCCATATTTAACAGTTTTCCGACTATCCCATTACACCGGTACTTTTCTTCTGTATACACGGCGCATATATTCGGCGCAAGATCTTTCCTATCATGGAAATCATTTTCTATTACCCCCAGTCCCGCAACGATTTTCTCTCCATCAAGGCACAAATACCATCCATATTCTGTCTTCTGATCTAAAAAATTCTCCATACACTCAAGATATGCCTCCTCCGGTACGCCCCATTTACTGTGAAACCAGCGGGATGCTTCTTTTTTGAGCTCCGGATCTTCTCTTAACGTAATATATCTGTATTCTCTCATTGTCACCCTCTCCAATACAAAGCAGACCGAAAAAAATCCGGTCTGCATCCTCACTTTAATTCAGCTTTGTTTCTTTTCAAAAAGTCTACGTCATTTCCATATTTACAAGCAAGATCACGATCATTTTCCACGAAAAGTTCATACTCTCCGGCTAGAATTCTGGAAACTTTTGTTCTTTCATAAATTGTCAAATTCCAAGTATGTTTGCACTTTTTGCATCTATATATCAGCCATACATCCACCCTGCTTCTATTCGCATTCACTCTGAACTTTCCTGAATTAATGAACTCCCGCTTCTTTTTGCATCCCCCACAACAATGAAATACCTTTCTAGAATTTACTGTCATTGGACTATATTATCCGTAAAATCAGTAGTTCTTATGATTCTTTGTATGCTTTTCTCCGACAAAGAATACTCGTCAGCAAGTATTTTTGTTGAAATCCCTCTTGAATGTTTCTGACATATTTCATGATTTCGTTTTCTATAATACTGCTTTATTTTCGTCCGACTTCCCCAGACCTTTTTCTCTGCACATGGAATGTATATACTTTTTCCGCTTACATATTGCTGAATAGTTTCTATTAATTCTTTCGGCAAAATATCTTCTGCTCTGACATAGCTCATTATAATCCTCCTGTAATAGCTGGGGATTCATCCGAGCTTAACTATCCTCTTTCATTTTAAGCTCAGACTACTGAGCCATAACATACCTTCTTCTCATATACGGGCTGCTCCTTTCGTTTTCTGCTAATATAATATAGTCCCCTTCCGATTATTACAACCTCATTTTCAATTATAAATAAACTTGTTCTACAAAAACTTTGTTGACACACCCGTCCTGATTTGTTATCCTTTGTGCAGAATAAAGAAAACACGTTTTGTTTTCGTAAGATCGGAGTTGAAAAGATGATTATTACTTCCTGCTAATTTTTATACTGCATGACAGAACACCTATGGCACTGAATCCATTACACAACCGGTATGTTTATCCGGTCTGTCTGTTTTGTCATGTGATCGCAGGAAAGTAATCTCATCATCCCGACTCATACAGAAACAGGATCAGTATGTCAGAAGGACCGCGGAATTTACTTTCCCGCGGTTCTTTTCAATGTATTACTTTTCTAAAGGAGGCTGATCAATCATGTCACTGATACAGGTTAAAAATCTGAGTTTCACATACGAGGACAGTTTCGATCCTGTCTTTGAAAATGTCTCTTTCCAGATTGACACGAACTGGAAGCTGGGATTTATCGGCAGAAACGGCAAGGGAAAGACTACCTTCCTGAAACTGCTGACCGGGGAATATGAATACTCCGGTTCCATCCTCTCCTCCGTTGAATTTGAATATTTTCCATACCGCATAGAGAATAAGGAACAGCTCACTTATGAGATTACCGAATCTGTCTCCCCTGCCATGGAACAGTGGGAGCTTCTGCGCGAACTGAATCTCCTCGACGCGGATGCAGAGATCCTGTACCGTCCGTTTTGTTCACTCAGTTTCGGGGAGCAGTCAAAGGTGCTGCTCGCCGCACTCTTCCTGAAAGAACACGCCTTTCTCCTGATCGATGAGCCCACCAGTCATCTGGATGCCGCCGCACGGGATAAAGTAGCGGAATATCTCTCACATAAAAAAGGATTCATCCTCGTCTCCCATGAACGGGATTTTATCGACCGCTGCGTGGATCATGTTCTTGTCCTCAACCGCCGGTCGATCGAAGTATGTAAAGGAAACTTTTCTTCCTGGTATAGAGATAAGACGGCGCGCGATGAGGCAGAGCGCAGGCAGAATGAACGGCTGAAAAAAGATATCGTCAAATTAAAAGAAGCCGCGAAGCGTACGGAACGATGGTCTGACAAGGTGGAAAGCACCAAAACCGGAAGCCGCGTTGCAGGGCTACGTTCTGACCGGGGCCACATAGGCCATCAGGCCGCCAAAATGATGAAACGCTCGAAGACTCTGGAGCATCGCCGTGAAAATGCTGTTCAGGAAAAGGAAAAACTCTTAAAGGATGTCGAGTCTCTCGACTCATTGAAGCTCAATATCCTGAAACACCACAGCAGCCGTCTCGTCGCCCTGAGAGATCTGTCCATTCGTTATCCGGATGCAGATGAACCGCTTTTTGAGAACTTTTCCATGGAAATCCGCCCCGGCAGCCGTATCGCGCTCTCGGGGAAGAACGGCTGCGGAAAGTCCAGTCTGATCCGACTCATCCTGGGAGAAGAAGTTCCCCACACAGGAGAAATATATACTGCTGGAGGGCTTCGCATCTCCTATATCTCACAGGATACATCTTACCTGCGCGGCACTCTTTCGGAGTTTGCTGCGGAATACGGACTGGACGGTTCACTCTTTCGCACTGTACTGGCCAAGCTTGGACTGGAACGCTCTCAGTTTGAGACAAGGATCGAAACTTACAGCGAGGGGCAGAAGAAAAAGGTGCTTCTGGCAAAATCGCTCTGTGAACCGGCACATCTCTTTATCTGGGATGAGCCTCTGAACTATATCGATATCTTCTCCAGAATCCAGCTCGAGGATCTGCTCCTCTCCTGCAACCCGACCATGCTTTTTGTGGAGCACGACCGAACCTTCCGAGAGAAGATTGCAACAGAAACGATCAGTCTGTAAACCTGTACTGCTGTTTTCTATCATAATTAGAAATATTTTCGGGAAACGGCGTAGCTTGTAGGCTATGCCGTTTCTCCGTCATAGCTGTCTGTAAAGCGATAGAGTGTTCTGCCGGATTTTATCGTAACTTCATGTTTCGACAATTCTTGAAACAGCGGATTTTTCACCACAATATGCCCGTCCTTGATTTTTCGTTTCCGTTCCATACCATTCCTGTCCTTTCATAGTCTAATAAAAGAAAATAAAAATCTGATTGACATAGCAGTAACAAGTTACTATAATAAAGAGCAGGAACTTGTTACTGCTTAAGGACGGAGGATAGTTGGATGAAAATGAACGAACTTTTTGAAGCATACGACTGCGATACACAACATAGAGTACAAGCAATTTTTTCAAGTATCTTTGTTTTACAAAATCGTATGCAAACAGCAGGCGAGAAGCTACAAACCGAAATATCCATGAAACAATGGTTGTTGCTTGCTATGACAGAATGTTGTCCGGAGCCGCGAACATTGACAAATATAGGAAACCTAATGGGCTGCTCAAGGCAGAATATTAAAAAACTTGCTTTAGCTCTTGAAAAAAAAGGCTTCGTTCGTTTATTGTTTGGCGCAAATAATTCTGTTTGTATTGAATTGACAGATAAAATCAATGCGTATGCTAAAGAAATGGGGGAACGACATTTACAGGCTTTGAAATTATTGTTTGCAGATTTTAACGAGGAAGAAATCAAACAGCTATTTCATCTTTACGCCAAATTATATATGGGTGTGGAACGAGTCGAAAAATATGCGGAGGAATTAGATAAGTGAAGAAAGCGAGGGAAAGAAAAATGTTTGTTGCAATAGGTGTGTTACTTATTTTAGTTGGCATATTGACGATATGGTTCAACATTTCCTATTCTCCTGTCAAAAAGCAATTCCAAAATGATGTAGCTGCTCTTTTGAATGAAAATCAGTTATCGGTTGATAATGAAATTTTTACAGAAAAAGATTTTGCACATTTGCCGATTGCTATTCAGAAGTACATTGAAAATTGCGGTTATATAGGCACCCCAAAAATGTCATATCTCAAAATGGAATATCACAATGTAGATTTTTCACAGGGCAGAAACGGCCCTTCTTTATCAATCGACTATACACAGTACAATTTTATCAATAAGCCTTGCAGAATGGCACTTATTGACAGCAGTATGTTCGGTATTCCCTTTGAGGGTTACGACTATTATCAAAATGGAAATGGCGGCATGAAAGGTGTGATTGCAAAGGGGATCACTCTTTTTGACCAGACAGGCGCAGATATGGATAAGGCTTGTTTGGCTACTTTCCTTGCTGAAAACCTGTTTGCTCCTACTATTCCATTGCAGGACTATATTATCTTCGAGGAATTAAGCGATTTTGAAGTACGGGCGACTATCACTTATGGAGGACAAACGGCAAGCGGTATCTTTACCTTTAATGAACAGTATGAAATGATTTCCTTTACTACAAATGACAGAGCTGTAACAGAATCAGACGGCAGCATGGAATATGTGCCGTGGTCTGCACTTTGCAATGATTATCAGCTTTCCGAAAATGGCATTAAATACCCTACGAAGTTTCAAGCTGTTTGGAATTATCCTGATGGGGATTTCATTTACTTTGACGGTATTATCAGTAAAGTATCTTATGGATATAAGTAATAGAGCAGAATGGGTACGCTGTCCTGTCTGCGGAACCAAAACAAGATTACAGATACGGGCAGATACAGAGCTAAAAAATTTTCATCAAAAAACAAAAGCGTTTTAATCAGTACAAAAAGGATAAAATGCACGCTTCGCGTCCTTGACGGCTTTCCCTGTGTTAGGTGCAGTAGTCAATGCTTTTTTATCCCCTACTGCGTAACAAAAGTCATAGAAAAAGCGGGTAAGAAACGCTTTGTTTCCTACTCGCCTTTCTGCACCCTATATGGCAGCTCCCCTTTTCAGTTTGTTGGTTGATACTGTTTTATGAGTAGCTACCGTCCTCACAGAGCTTTTCTTTCATCTTATACTTATCCGATCAGTTCCTGAAGCTTACTCTTCGGAACTGCACCGACCTGCTTTCCGGCGATCTCGCCGTTCTTAAATGCGATGAATGTCGGGATGCTCATAACGCCGTATTTCTGTGCAACCGCCATCTCTTCATCGATGTTGATCTTGCACACCTTCACACCGCTTACCTCACCTGCGAGTTCCTCAACGACCGGCCCCATCATCTTGCACGGTCCGCACCAGTCTGCATAGAAATCAACGAGCACTGTCTGCCCTGCCTGAAGCACTTCCTGCTCAAAATTATCTGTCGTTAACTTTACAACTGCCATCTTTATATCCTCCTTATAAATCCTCTAAATCTATATTTATTGTCATTTCATGGTTTTAGTATACCACATTCCTATGACTTTTCAGTGACAAAGTCACATTTATATCTTCCCCATCTTTCCGGTGTCAATAACAGTAACCTTTCCTCTGGTCAGCTTCACAAGTCCGTCAGCCTGAAACTGTTTCAGTATCCTGGTCACGACTTCCCTCGCTGTTCCGGCGTCTTTCGCGATATCCTCATGGGTGAGCCTCAGCTCATCTCCCCCTTCTATTGCCCTGTGCTCCAGCAATGCTCCCGCAATCCTTGATGCCACATTTGAAAATACGAACTGGTTGAACAGCCACATGATATCCGAAAATTTCTCTGAGATCATCTCCATCGTATAGTCTTTCACCGCACTGCTCTCATCATACAGCTTCCGGTACACTTTCTTAGGAATCGTATAGATCTCGCAATCCGTCTCCATCTCCATGTCAAGCTCAATATCCATCCCATTGAGCATGCACGCTGCACTCAGTATACTCACATCCCCATCCAGCAGCCGGAACAGGGTAATGTCCCCGCCGCCCGGTGATGTGATAAACACACGCGCCCTTCCGGAGCCGATGATCTGCACACCGGCACATTCTCCTCCCCCGAAATGAAGACGTGTCTTTTTCTCACACAAATTCCTTGTTGTATTGTTTACGATCTCTGCTCTCTGAGCTTCTGTCAGACTCTCCCAGAAGGGAAAAGCATTTTTAAATAATTCAGTATTCATTGTTCCCGTACCCATTCATCCGCCAGCTCTTTTACCACATCCGGCTCCAGTTCAAGAAGTTCTGCAATCTCATCCTGAGGCATCCCCTTCTCCATCTTTTTCCCCACAAGGCGCTTTAGCGCGAGGCGTTCTCCTCGTTCTTCTCCGATTTCTTCTCCTCGCTTTTGCCCCAGCCTTTGAGCACTCTTCATCAGAGAATTATGGTCGCGGATTGCCTTCTCCCTCAGTTCATACTCCAGTCGTTTCTGCTCATCCAGACTCAGTTTCTTCAACTCATCGTATGCTGCTTCGATATACTCGTCTTTTTTTGCCATATCCTCAAACTCCTCTCGCTTCTTGCCGCCGAGGAATCTCATCCAACGGATGATACCGCCCTCATTTTGGTTCTGAGAGGGCAGTTTCCGCAGTTTTTCCCAATATAGCCCCTACAAAACCTTTCCGTACTTTTGGATTCTTCATCAATTCTTTAAAACAGAAATCCACGGTGGGAAGCATTATAAAATTGTCGTTGTTTATACTCATATTTATTTCTCCTCCATCTTATCACGTTTTCTAAAAAGAAAAAAGCCACTTTCAAGTTTCAGGAATTTGGAGCGATATCGCCGATGAATTGCACATATGCGAATTTGTTTTGATTTTTTCAGACTGTCTGGACAGTTGAGACGTATCCGTTGCAATTAGTTATCCTCCATCTGATAAAAAGTCTACAAACTTTTGTAGTTTTATTTTTTAATATTTTATTATCAAATCATAATGTTGTCGTCACACTTTCGTCACATTCCCGCAATAAACTATTCGGTGTTGAAGGGAGTATAACATAATGACTGATGAACAATATTACACACTGATCCATCCGTATCAGGATGCAATGAACCTGATCCTGACCAGATTGAAAATACTGAACCATACGACCTACGAGAGCGAAGACTTCCAGCCGATCCACAGTATCACGAACCGTATCAAAGAAAAAGGGAGTATTGAAAATAAATTACGCAAAAAACATGCATCCACAAGTGTGCAGGATGCCAAGGCA
Organism: Candidatus Mediterraneibacter surreyensis; assembly: GCA_019118885.1. Taxonomy (GTDB): domain Bacteria; phylum Bacillota; class Clostridia; order Lachnospirales; family Lachnospiraceae; genus Mediterraneibacter; species Mediterraneibacter surreyensis. The sequence goes on from DWYB01000045.1 coordinate 15,203, forward strand.
CTCCTGCAGGACATTGCCGGAGTGCGCGTGATCTGCTTTTTCGAAAAAGATATCAGGCATCTTGTGGAATGCTTAAGAAAACAGTCAGACCTTATTGTGATCAAAGAAAAAGATTACATATCCACACCAAAGCCAAACGGCTACCGCAGCTATCATATAATCATCGGCGTTCCGATCTATTATATGGACGGTATGGAATACTATCCGGTCGAGATCCAGTTTCGTACAATATCCATGGACTTCTGGGCTGCGATGGAGCATAGAATCTGCTATAAAAATCAGCCTTTTAACGAACTGGAGATGAAGAACGCATTTCTCCAGTATTCTGAAATACTGGAGAAAATGGAGAAATCATTTGAGGTATACAGCGAGAACTGTAGTTGAAATTGCATTTACCGGATGGATTTCTCTTTATTCTACTTTTGGAAAGCGGATTGACATCTCGAATCCCTTACCGCTCTGGGAACGGGCTTCTAATCCCAGACTCAGATCATCCGCCATCTTCCTGCAGAGATACAGGCCCATCCCCGTTGCTTTCTTTCCTGTGTCGGCCGGATTTCCTGTAAAACCTTTCTCAAAAATGTAAGGGAAGTCACATTCTTTCACTCCAACACCGTTGTCGCATATGCGCAGCACATCTTCCGACTCCAGCTGCTCCAAAGAGATCGTAAGTTCCGGCTGTTTCTTTCTGCAGTCACTGTATTTTGCCGCATTACTTATAATCTGTCCCAGCAGAAATTCAATCCCTCTGCGGTCAGTAAACACTAAAAACGCTGGCACGTGTACGGTAATCCTGAAATTCTTCTCTTTCAGGAGCAGACTGTAATCTTCCAGTACCTCACTGATGCAGTTGTTCAGATCTACAGGCTCGAACAGGTAATCCTTTCTGCCGCTCTTTAGACGTGCGTAGTAGAGAATCTGGCTGATATACTCCTGGAGCCGGCTTCGGACATACTCCAGCTTAAACGCAGCTGATGCAGGAATCTCATCTCCCTGATTGTCCAATACCATTGTCAGCAGTGACAGAGGATTTTTCGTCTCGTGGGCCCACGCCTCCACATATTCCTCGTAGTCCTCCGCCACGGCCCGCGCTCTGCTGCAGGCGGCATCTTTTTCCCGCAGGACAGTTCCCAGCAGACGGACAGATTCTCGTTCCGATGCGCTTACCGCCCGAATCAGATTTTCTTCGTTGATAAGATCAGGATTCTTCAGAAATGCGTGGAACGCCTTGCCTCTCCTCTGCTCTGTACGATCCAGAATAAACGCCACAATAAAAAACAACAGAACAGTTCCCATCACGATCAGAGGAACCAATATGCCAAAGGCATCTGCTGCAGAAAGCCAAAGCAGCAGCGCTGACATTAGATCAAGCCAAAGCAGCAGAACAAGCCATGGAAGATAACGCAATAAATAAAGCAGCCTTTTTCTCATCACTGATCCTCCTCATTTTCCAGGCGATATCCCATACCCCGGACCGGAGTGATCTTCTGTTTCATTCCAAGCCTCGTCATTGTCTTTTTCAGCCTTGTCAGATTAACCTGCAGCGCATTCTCGTCAATAAACTCCGTTGTTCCCCACAGCGCTGTACACAGTTCATCTTTTGTGACCGTCCTGGCGCTGCGTGACAGAAATATCTCAAGCAGTTTTCCCTGATTTTTTGGAAGTACAATAGAGCTGTTGTTGATGTACAGCGTATAAGTCTGACGGTCCAGCAGAAAGCCCGGCCCCTCCAGCAGATTTGCCCGGCCTTCATAACGCTTAAGAACATTGGACACCCGTGCGAGAATTCTCTCCCTGCGGCAGGGTTTCGTCAGATATTCGTCCGCCCCAAGTTCAAGAGCTCGAAGCTCATCTTTCATCTGATCCCGGGAGGTCAGTACCAGAACCGGGAACGAGCTTCTTCCTTTGATCTCCCGGCAGATCTGAAATCCGCTGACACCCGGAAGATTGAGATCCAGCACTGCAAGATCAGGGGAAATCTGTTCCAACTGTTCCGCCACATGATCAAATTCGCGGATCTCTATTGCCTTATATCCCGCTTTTCTCAGCATCATCGCCAGCTCTTCACGCATAAGAGGTTCATCCTCTACTACCGCGATCTGCTTCATTCTTTCCTGCACCTCCTGTCGACAGTTACTCTTTCTTTGCTTTGTATTCAGGCCGTCATTCTTCACGCTCCGGTGCCATCAGTGTCAACAGATACCTGCTGCTGGATCGCTTTACCGCAGCCATATAAATGTATTCTATCACACAGAGCATAAGAATCATAGCTGCAGAAATAAACATCATCTCTCCGGCTGACCCCCGGGTCACGGATGACAGCAGCCCCGTGAACAGCGCCCGCACTGCAAACAGGCTGCTTACAGCCGCTGCGAATACCGGGATCCCGAAATACCAGTTGATCTGTTTCTTTGCCGACGCGCACAGTGTTTCATACACAGCGCCAAGCTTTATGAGCGTTTTATATCTCCGGTTTGTCTTCTGCTGGTTCATCAGGAACTGGACTCCGATCACCGTGTTTGCCACGATCAGAAAGATGATCGCAAGATAGATCGTAATATAGCTGGCTGCCACGATATAGAACAGCTGCCTCCCCATATTCTGCAGATAACTCTCATAATTCAGTCCGGTTTCATTTAATCTCTCATTCATCTCCGAGATTGCCTGCATAAGACCTGTTTTTTCCGATACACTGCTATCCAGCACTCCGTTGACATACACGTCATACTGCCCCTGTGTGTAATATTGAAATGCGTCATCCGGCAGGATCAGCGCAAAGGAGAGGGTGATCGAATAATCTGTCACGACTGCTGTCGTCTGCACCTTACCTGTCAATCGGAGAGTATTTCCGCCGACTTCCACTTCCGGCCGGTCTGCCAGCACCGTATTCATGATCTCAGCCTGCCTGTCATTAAGAAAACTGCTGTCCATATATACAGCCCCCTCGCCTTCTCCCAGTTCCACCTCGGGAAGTCCTGCCGTGCGAAGCAGTTCATTATACCCGGAAAGAGAAATGAGCGACGGGAAATCCGCGAATCCTAAATTATTTAAAAGCACATCTCTGTCATCTGAAGCAGGAAATTTTGCCGCCTGTTCCAACACCTCATTCATCGAGTATGCATTTTCAAAATCTTCTGCCGTGCGGATATCACCGATCTTCATTTCGAACAATTCCGAAAACTCCGTATCCAGTCCGCTCTTGCGCAGTGTATCAAGTGCATCCGCAGCTGTCTGCTCCTGATTCGGTTCATCCGTATATTCCGGTATAAATGTATAATCCAGCACATGTGGATCTGACTGGCCATAATAAACCGCGATTGCAACTCCCGCGCCAAAGCAGCAGAGAGCTCCAAGTATCAGCAGCGAGCTGACCGCCATCGTTCCCGACTGACGGACTACATTTTCCTGCAGCTGGCGCGCATTGAATACATGCAGCCGCCGGTTCCGTTTTTCGGATTTTATTATCAGGTTAAATATATATCTGAGCCCATAGAAGAAAAGCAGCGTTCCCGCAAATCCAAGAAGCACCGTAATCCCCATCATCCCGATCTGATACCAGGATATTCCCCTGATCGCCAGATAATATGCCGTTCCAAGACAGAGGATGCCGGCAAAGAGCGCCAGGCCATACACAGGCGCCGGATGCTGTCTCTTTGTTTCCTCCGGCTTTTCAGCCAGAAGTGAACCGATTTCCCGACGACTTATCTTTACGCTCAGAATCAGGAATGCTGCAAGCTTGATCAGGAAGAAACCAGCAGCAGTCAGCAGGATGCCATCAAGCGACATTGTGAACCGGTGCCCGATGATTCCCAGACCAACCAGCCGGGCGGTAACCAGACTGATCAGTTCCGACAGAAGAACTCCTGCGGGAAGCCCGGTCAGCAGAGCAATAGCACTGCTCCGTATGTCTTCCGCCAGAAGAAGGACAAACAGCCTGTTCCGTGTCATTCCCATCATCAGATACATGCCAAACTCATGTCTGCGCCGTTCAAGCTGGAACTTACTGGCAAAGTAGACCAAAAAGAACAGAACGACCAATGTCATCACATAAAAAACAGGGATCATTGTAAGGAGACGGTTTACCGCATCACTTTCCATTGTCTTCAGAAAAAGCATGACATCCTGATGTGAAAGAGAAAGTATAATATAAAATGCGATAACAGAAACGAGAAGCGTCGTAAAAAACAGACCGTTCTCTTTTCTGCTTCTCCTGCTGTTACGGGTAATAAGCTCAAAGAACATTGGCGCTCCCTCCTCCCAGCTGTGACATTACTTTTAATATCCTCTCATAAAAATCCTGCTGCGTTTCATCCGGAGTATCACGTCTTAACTCATGAAAGATCCGTCCGTCCCGGATAAACAGGATACGTTTACAGTAACTTGCCGCATTCGAGTCATGGGTCACCATAAGGATCGTTGTATTTTCATCCTCATTTAGTCCTGCAAGCTTTTTCATCAGTGTTTTTGCATTTTTTGAGTCGAGCGCGCCCGTCGGTTCGTCTGCGAGTATGATCCCCGGATCCATGATCAGCGCTCTTGCCGCCGCAACACGCTGCTTCTGTCCTCCTGACATCTGGGATGGAAACTTATCGAGCACATCCGTGATCTCAAGATAGGACGCCAGCCGCGACAATCGCTTCCGGCTCTCTCCGTCGGATACGTTATGGAGAGACATCGGAAGCATAATGTTCTCCCTGCCGGTCAGGTTATCGATCAGTTCAAAATTCTGGAACAGATAGCCGATCTCTCTTCCCCTGTACTGCGCAAGCTTCTTTCCTTTCAGCGAATGTATTTCCGTACCTTTCATCATGATCCTGCCGCTGTCCGGCTCTATTACCGTTGCAATACAGTTCAGAAGCGTCGATTTTCCCGAACCGCTGCTCCCCATGATCCCTAAGAATTCTCCCTCCATTACCTGTAATGTTATCCCGTCCAGGGCTTTCGTCCGGCTTCCCTGCTTCCCGTAATATTTCTTTAAACTGTCAATTTCAAGAATCGTCTTCATTCAAGTACCTCCCTTGTGATTATGGATACATGATAGCATATGGCCTGTAGAGAAAACACTTACAGATGATGAAAGGTTTTAGAATTCGTATATTTCAGAAAGGAGACAAGACCGGAACTTTTTCGGGTAAGTTCCGGTCTTGTCATGTTTTTCATCTAAATCTTCAGATAGTTTATGTAAATGTGTTGTACTGCATATACTGTAAATGATAATATCAGCATATACAGGTGATACTTATGAAAAATATCAAGGTCTGGTTCATCGTCGGTTTTATCTTTGCATCAGTATTAGGAACGTTATCACACTTTTTCTACGACTGGTCCGGGCAAAATCCGCTGATCGGTCTGATAAGTCCTGTCAATGAATCCACATGGGAACATATGAAACTTGTATTTTTTCCTGTGCTTATCTGGTCGTTTTTCATTCCTTCTCGCATAAGAGACAAATTGCCCGCCTTCAGGCCTGCGTTTCTTCTTGGCGGACTTTGGGGAACTCTGTCGGTTCCGGTTCTGTTCTATACGTACTCAGGCATACTCGGGAGAAATATCGCCTGGGCGGATATTGCCATATTTTTTATCAGTGTCTTTCTGGTATTCCGCTGCACATGGATTTTACAGAATTCTGAACGCATATATGAAAAGAGAACCATTATTTATATCCTGACTGTCCTCTTCCTGATCTTTTTCTTTTTGTTCTCGTTTCTGCCTCCGGATATCGGACTGTTTTCCAATCCATTAGCTGCTCCTGTGTCGTAGGATTTAATGCATATTGCCTGTGACCGTCACTTGCCGCCGTAGGTATAATAGAGCTGCCGTATCCTCTGAGCGATGCCGTTTTTCTCCAGATATTCCGCTGCCGTCTTCGGCATGTGCTGCTTCCATTCCCCGCCTCTGGCAATTATGGCCCTCAGCTCCGTTCCCGTAATTCCTTTTTCTTCACCCGTTCTTCTCCATAAGACTTCTACATTAAGACCAAGAGACTGTAATATCTGATACTTTTCTTCATCCCACGGGCTGCAGATGCTCATATAGTACACTGCATCTGCAGGTGCATACTGAAGCAGGATATCCGGACTGCTGACCGGAAACGGTATGATCTCAAACTCTTCTCTCCCCACCCCGAAATCCAGCAAGGCATCCCTGATCATCTCATATCGCTCAATATATGTGAGTGGATTGTCCGTCTTGGTCGTTCCGTGTTCATCAAGCGGCGATGTCGCCGGATATGCTGATACATCCGGATGCGTAATACCTATATATAATGTCCTGCACCTCATTTTCGCTGCCAGCAGGTATTCCATATGCTTCAGATGGAGTACCTGAAATCTCCCGTGTATCACTCCTGTCTCTGTCATGATTCTGTCTCCTTTCACATAAGTTTCCTGTTACCTGCCCCTCTCCTGCCATTCAGATGCTAAGACCTGTGACTTTTTCCCTCAGATGAGTCAGATCTGCCTGATCCGGATGCGGCAGTGCTTTATCAAAGTTTTCTATCATCATTTCTACCTTGTCATCCTGCGGCATTTTCTCCTTCATTAACTCATAGCGTTTACGCACACTCTCAGGCATTTTCCCCTGACACATGTATGTACCGACAACTGTATTGCCTTCCGGCAGATGAACACACACACGGTCTAAGATCTCAGAAAAATACTTCTCAGAACCTCCGAATCCCGCTGTTCCAAAAAGAAATATGTTGCGGCCGTACAGTGTCTCTATATATTTCCGGATCCCTGCACTGCATTCCCCCTTATCAGTCCAGAAACCGAGGAAAAGTATTTCCGCTCCCTCCGTTGCACTCTGCGTATTTTCCTCCGGTGTTCCAAAGAATATACACTCCCGTTCACCGAGAACATTTCGTATTTCATCTGCCAGCATTTTCGTATTTCCTGTTGCACTTTCATAGATAACCGCATATTTCATATTCTTCCGCTTCCTTTCATATCATTGCTTATATAATCTCAAGCGCTTTTCCAACTATTTCCAGCTCATCTTCATATATACAATGTTTAAATAAATTTTCTGTCACTTTCTTCCGACATTCATCATAGTCCATCCACGCCACTTCAGAAACTTCCGACTCCTGCAGCGTAAGACGTTTTATCTCCACCGGTTCCCGGTAGATATAGATCGTACTCAGCTCATTATCCCGGAATGGCCGTCCGTAAAACTCACTTTCAAATCCGCACCGTCTTGTTCCCACCTTACAGAGCTGCTCTGGATAAGCGTCAATACCAAGTTCTTCTTTCAGTTCTCTTATAGCGCTCTCAAGATATCCTTGACCGGCTCCAACATGCCCCGCCGAAGAGATATCCCAGCACCCGGGATTAGAATCCTTGCAGGCGCTTCGCTTCTGCAGAAGCAGATCATATCCGCTTTTATTGTTGGAACGAACGATCCATGTGTGTACGGTCGGATGAAGCGAACCGTCTTCGTGCACGACTCCCCTCTCTTTTATCACGCCGGTCCTGCTGCCGTCTTCCCTGATTTCATCGAACAATTCCATAGGAACCCCGTCAAGAGCAGCATACTGGAGCACATCCCTTCTGTCATAGACAAGTTTCAGGGAAAAGAACTCTCTCCCCATATCCATCAGTCGAAAGAATATTTTATCTCCTTCCCACAGTTCCAACGCCGGGATGTTTTTCTTATCCACCCATTCCAGTTCACCTTCATCGCACTCGATCGGTTCTCCCACAAAACCATCCGCCGTATAAAGAGACATATATTCCACTGTATCCTCCCCGTATACAAATGTCACGATTCCTCTGTACTTCCAAGAAGTAAGGACATATCCCGTCTCCTCTTTCACCTCGCGCAGGAGACATTCCTCCGGGCTCTCTCCATATTCAAAATGCCCTCCCACACCGATCCACTTGTCCTTATTCACATCATTTTCTTTCACTGTGCGGTGGAGCATCAGATATTTATCGTCCTGCTCGATATAGCACAGGGTACTCAATCGTTCCATACTTATGCGCTCTCCTTTTCTTCCGTGAACTGACTCTCATACAGATGTTTGTAAAAGCCTTTTTCTGCGAGCAGACTTTCGTGGTTTCCCTGCTCGATGATACGACCGTCTTTCATTACAAGAATCACGTCCGCCTCTCGGACCGTAGACAGTCTGTGAGCCACGATAAATGTCGTCCTGCCTTTCATCAGCGCCGCAAATGCATCCTGTATCTTCATCTCTGTCCTTGTATCAATAGATGATGTCGCCTCGTCGAGGATCAGCATCGGCGGTCTGCACAGCATAACTCTTGCAATACATAGGAGCTGTTTCTGCCCCTGTGAGAGTCCTCCCCCGTCTTCTGTGATCCACGTATCGTATCCTTTTGGCAGACGTTTGATAAAGCTGTGAATATGGGAGGCTTTCGCCGCATCAATGATCTCCTCCTCCGTGGCATCCGGTCGTCCCATCGTAATATTATCCCGGATCGTTCCCGTTTTAAGCCAGGTGTCCTGAAGTACCATCCCGTATCCTGCCCGCAGGCTTTTTCTTGTCATATCCCGGATATCTATTCCTTCCACGGAAATCGATCCTTCTTTTACATCGTAAAACCGCATAAGCAGGTTAATTATCGTCGTCTTACCGCATCCTGTCGGCCCTACGATCGCGATCCGCTGCCCCGGTTTTACATCCAGATTAAAATCGCGGATCAGTTTCTGTCCTTCTACATAAGAAAAATCTACATGATCAGCTCTGACATTTCCTTTGATATCTCTGAGTTCCACGGCATTCTCCGGTTCCGGCGTCTGCGGTTCTTCTTCGATCAGGTCGAAAATCCTCTGCGCACATGCCACAGCATTCTGGAATTCTGTTACCACGCCGGATATCTCATTAAACGGTTTTGTATACTGGTTGGCATAACTCAGAAAACTTGAGAGCTGCCCTACAGAAAGCGAACCATTTACCACAGCGAACGCTCCGGTAATCCCCACGCCTGTATAAACGAGACTATTTACAAAACGTGTGGACGGATTTGTGATGGATGAGAAAAATGTAGCTTTCAGATACGCCTTGCCTAGACGTTCATTGATCTCATCAAACCGCTCTGTCACATCTTTTCCCCTTCCGAATGCCTGTACGACTTTCTGGTTCCCAACCATCTCATCAATCAGGCCGGTCTGCTCTCCTCTGATCTCTGACTGAAGCCGGAACATAGAAAACGTCCTCTTTGCAATGAAATTCGCCACAAAAAACGAAACCGGCGTAATCAGCACTACAACAAAAGTGATAGAAACATTAACAGAAAGCATAAAGCAGAATGTTCCGACGATCGTCGCAATCCCGGTAAAAAGCTGGGTAAATCCCATCAGAAGACCGTCCGCAAACTGATCCACATCCGCAATCACACGGCTGACCACTTCACCGTAAGGATGACCGTCAATATATTTCAGCGGAAGGATCTCAATCCTGCGGAATGCCTCGTTTCGGATGTCCTGCACAACCTGATAAGTCATTTTATTATTGCAGATATTCATAAGCCATTGAGCAAGCGCGGTCACAAGCGTACACACGCCGATCTGGATCATGACCCGGAATACGCCGGGAAAGTCCACCATTCCCGCATTGGTGATGTAATCCACCGCATACCCGGTCAACTTCGGTACATAAAGGGTCAGAGCTACTGAGACAGTGGCGAGCAATATGGAAAATACAACAAAGATCCTGTATTTTCCCAGATGACGGAATACCTTCTTTAATGTTTTCCCCTGACTCTGTTTTCTATTTGCATCTTTTGTTTCTGTTATTTTATCAGCCATTTACCGCCGCCTCCTTCGGGAACTGAGAATAATAGATTTCCTGATAAGCCGGACAGGAGGCAAGCAGTTCGTCATGAGTTCCGATACCTGCCGCCGCTCCGTCGTCCAGCACGATGATCTGATCCGCATACTGCACGGACGACGCTCTCTGGGAGACGATAAATACTGTCGGATTTCCCTTCATGGAGCGAATCGCCCTGCGCAATGCCGCATCTGTAGCAAAATCCAGCGCAGACGCGCTGTCGTCAAGGATCAGAATATCCGGCTTCCTCACAAGAGCTCTCGCGATGGTAAGACGCTGCTTCTGTCCTCCCGACAGATTGCGGCCGCCCTGCTCGATCCGGAATTCCAGCCTGCCCGGTTTCCTGTCTACAAACTCTTTTGCCTGGGAGATTTCCAGCGCCTCTTCCAATTCCTCTTCCGTGGCGTTTTCATTTCCCCAGCGCAGATTCTCCGCGATAGTTCCTTTGAACAGGACAGCTTTCTGAAGCACGACTCCGATGCGCGACCTCAGACTTTCTATCTTATATTCCCTGATATCATTTCCAAAGATTCTGATCTGTCCGCCTGTAGCGTCATAAAACCGCGGAATCAGATTGACCAGAGAAGATTTTCCTGATCCCGTTCCGCCGATAATTCCGATCGTCTGCCCTCTCATCGCCCGGAACGATATATCCGTCAGAGATTCACCCCCGGCTCCTTTATAAGCAAGGGAGACATGATCGAACTCTACGGCAGGAATCTCCTGTATATCTATCTTCCCATCTGTATCCGTTCCAAAACCTTCCGATGATAAGATCCGTTTTCCATCTTCCATATCCGGCTGTATATTCAGCACGCTCCCTATTCTGTTTCCGCAGGCAACCGCCTTTGTCACTGTAATGATCAGATTGGCAAGCTTTACCAGCTCCGTCAGGATCTGCGACATATAATTGATAAGAGCTACTACTTCTCCCTGTGTCAGGTCGCCAATATTTACCCGAACTGCTCCCGTATAGATCAGAGCGATGATACCGCCGTTTACGACAACATAAGTAAGCGGATTCATAAGACCTGAGATACGCCCCACAAACTTCTGTGCATCGGTGAGCGTCTGATTTTCCCGTTCAAACTTTTGCCGCTCTTCCTGCTCTTTATTAAATGCACGCAACACTCGAACGCCCGCAAGATTTTCCCTCGTTGTAAGCAGGACGCTGTCCAGATGCGACTGAACTTTCCTGTAGAGCGGCATGGTCACAAGCATGATGCCGAATACGATTACCGAGAGAACCGGAATTACCACGACAAAAACCAGAGCGGCCTTCACGTCTACGGTAAACGCCATGATCATCGCGCCGAACACGATAAACGGGGAGCGCAGGAACAGACGCAGCACCAGATTTACCCCTGACTGAGTCTGGTTGATATCGCTTGTCAGCCTCGTGATCAGAGTGGAACTTCCGATCTCATCCATCTCTGTAAAGGTAAGCTTCTGGATATGCTCAAACAGAGCATGCCGCACACCTGTTCCAAAGCCGGACGCCGCCTTTGCAGAAAAATACTGGGCGGTGATCGAACATACAAGGCCGATCAGCCCAAGAGCAATAAGCACAAAACACATCCTTATAATGTACGGCCTGTCCTCCTGCGCAATCCCTACATCGATGACTGCAGCCATAACAAGGGGCACAAGCAATTCAAAAGACGCCTCCGACATTTTGAAAAGAGGCGCCAATACAGATTCCTTTTTATAATTTTTCAAATATATGAGAAGTGATTTCATATCCGGTATATCCTTTCGCCAAAAATCTATCTGTATTTTATCACAGACAGAAAAAAAAAGGAATCAGCTATTCATTCGTTGTCATTCCAGCGCTATTCCCTTATAACCCCCTGATAATATTTAAATAATCCTGCCTTTGGTCCACAACCGCATAGATGATCACTCTTTTTCTCTCATCATCCACTTTATAGAAAACCAGATTCTTTTCTAAAATTAACACCTTATATCCCTGTTGTCTCAGGATATGGTAGCTGGGAATCGTTCCAATATTCGGATTATCTCCCAAATGCAGGATACTTTCTTCTAATTCTTCCAATTTACGTAATGCAATCTCTGATCCAAAATTTTCATTGATATAAAGGATAATCTTACGGATCTGCTCATCTGCAGTATCTGTACGGACAACTGTATACTTCATATTATTTCTCCTTCAATATCTGTCTCAGATCCTGGAAAGTATTTTCAATTGGTTCAACCCTTCCATTTTTCACATCATCTTCTGCCGCTGACAAAATCTCCAGTAATTCAATCCTTGATTTCATCCTTTTGTATTCCTCATAGGAAAGTGATACAGTATCTCCCCGTCCGTTCACTGTGATAATAACTGCTTCATTATTTTCCCTGCACTGTCTTGATATTTCACTGTAATGATTTCTCAAATCTGCAGATGGCCGAATTGATTCCTGTATTGAAAACATAAGCATACCTCCCGTTAACTTTATAGTCATATTATATCGCGATATGACTATAACTTCAATTAACTTTTAAATAACTTCATTTCTGTTTTCGTCTTGGCATATATACTCTGGTTCCTTCTCTTATGAACCCGGCAGGCTGTTCCTGACGCACAACGCCCCGAACCCCAGCAGTGAATTCGGCCACACACTGTATCCCGGCAGTTCTCTCGCCCCGCGCCTCAAATATGCCTTCACTTTTTCCCCGTACAGATACGGATCATTTCCCTGCACTATCCCCCATTCCATCAGAAGAGCCGCGCTTCCCGTGACAAAAGGCGCGGCGAACGAGGTGCCGGAAAAAGCGCGATAACCTCCTCCGGGAACAGGTGCATTAACCAGAACCCCCGGCGCTGCCAGATCCGGTTTCGGCACTTCGATTCCCTCATAGACCGCCGCCGGCCCCCTTCCGGAAAAGTCCGCATAGGAAAATGTCCTCGCATCATATGCAGCCACCGTTACCACCAGAGACGCAGTGGACGGAATCGTCAGAGTAGACGTACTGTCAGGAGTCAGAAATGCTGTTCCCACATTCAGCGCAGCCTGGGCCGGGAGCCACATCTGATAGGCGCCGTCCACGATGCGCCCGGGAGTGAGAATGATCTGCCACACGCCACTGTCTACATATGACTGCAGCGGAATAAAAGAGATATAAATCTCCTGTCTGACACTATAAGGCTTCGGTTCCCCGTAGTAGAGCAATAGCTCCGTGTTTCCCAGGACAAAACGCTGCGGACCCAGTATCTCGCGAAAAGGGCCTACCCGTTCTCCGGACGGACTGGCAATAGAAATATTCATCTCGTCCACATAAGATTTCCAGATCTGTACATTCAGTGCCGGCTCTCTTTCCTGAACAGCAAGTTCCTGCACCACTTCCTCTTCATCGTTCACCCGGCCCGCCGCATGCCCCGCAGTCGTACCTTCGTTCCCGCTGCCGATACAGATCACATTTTTCCATGTGTCAGAGATATCGTTCAGGAATCTCTCTACCAGGGATGTACCGTCATGAGAACCGTATGTATTACCGAAACTGATATTGACAGCCACAGGCATCCTCAGTTCAAGTGCTTTCCGGATCACATAGTCCACACCTGTCATCAGTTCAGTGGTGCGCGGGAATCCGTCCGGACGCGGAGTTCCCATTTTCACGATAATAAGCTCTGCCTCCGGAGCTGCGCCCCGGTACATCCGCCCCTCGCTTCCTCTTCCATTTCCCGCCGCGATTCCCGCTACCGCAGTTCCATGACCGCTCGTGTCACGGCTCAGGACTGTCCTCGTACTTTTCCCCGCACCTCCGCCGGAACCGTTCCCCGCCAGCGCTGCATTGATCTCTTCCTTTGTAAATTCGCTTCCCACTGCATATCCTGACGGCGGTCTGCCGGAAATCGACTGATCCCACAGAGATACGATCCGTGTCGTACCGTCTTCATTCCTAAAATCTGGATTCTCAAAATCAATCCCGCTATCCACAATCCCGACCAGGACGCCCCGTCCGCTTAAACCATAAGGCGGTGCCTGGACGGCGTCAATACAGGAAGCCTGACGGCCCACATCCGTTTGAAAATAAAGACTTTTCGGCTTCTCGATAAATTCCACCTCGGGAATTCCGGCAAGCTCTTCGATCCGTTCCTCCCGGATCACGATTACCGCATAACCATTCATCAACTCCGTTACAGACGATGAAATACCTCTTACAGATTCCAGGTCGCCGGAATACTTAATGATCAGCTCCCACTCCTTCTCCGCCGGATCATATCCCACATCCAGCTCTCCGGAACGTTCTCTTTCTTCCGGCGTTGCATCAAGAGCGAGATTCAGGATATTTTCTATCTTCTGGCTCAATACATATCCCTCCTGCTATACAGTCCTCAGACAGACCACTGCAAAATATTACTCTAAATCTTATGCGTGGTCCTTCCTTAACAGACATACAACAGGATTGGGGCTGTGTCTCACTATTTCCGGTAGGCGAACAGCGGCAGTCCGTCTTTTACCGGCACCTTCACCTCTCCCTGTATGAGGGGACGGGCATAATCTATAAACTCCTGTCCGATATCCGAACCGTTCCCCGTGATCCACTCAAGCGGAACGGTCTTCTCCTGATTACAGATCAGATCCACGTCTTCCGCCACGTAATCCACCCGATATTCCTCTCCCGGCACACGCGCAAAACCGATCATCTTGCCTGTCTCTCCTTCAAGCGCGCATTTCACACCGTACGCTCCGGATTCAACAGCTTCTTTCTGGTCCGTAGCGGACAGCATAGCGGAAGAACATCTCTGGGATACGTTGAGCTCCACCGACCTTACTTTGACGCCGATCTTTTCCTTTACCAGATTTTCCAGATATTTTCCTGAGCCTGTGAGCATCTTATGCCCGAATGTATCCACGCCCACATCGCTTGCCAGCTCGCAGATAAACGTTCCTTTTCCGTCGTTGATCCCTTCCGATATACACACGACGAGATTTGGCGCTTTCTCCAGCGCTTCATTGACGTCAGAGATAAATCTGTCCGGGTCAAAAGCAGTCTCCGGCAGATAGATCAGAACCGGATTATCCCCTTCAAATTTACGTGCGAGAACACTGGCGGCAGTCAGCCATCCCGCATGCCTCCCCATAATCTCCACTATGGTAACCGATTTTTTATTGTCATACACAGATGCGTCGACCGCGATCTCCCGCACTGTCGAAGCGACATACTTTGCAGCGCTTCCGAATCCGGGCGTATGATCTGTCCGTACCAGGTCATTGTCAATTGTCTTCGGAATTCCCATAAACCGGATATCGCTGCCTGTCTTCCGCGCGTATCTCGAAAGCTTGCTCACTGTATCCATGGAGTCATTGCCGCCGATATAAAAGAAATACCCGATTCCATACTGCTTAAACTTCTCAAACAGCTTTGGATATACTTCATCTTCCAGATCCTCCGGGAGCTTATACCTGCATGATCCCAGATAAGATCCGGGAGTCGTCCTGATCAGTTCCAGTTCTCCTGACTGTTTCAGCGGTTCCATATCCATAATCTGATCATTTAGAAATCCTTCGATCCCATTGATCATTCCATATACTGTTCCACACACGTCTGATCTGTCCAGAGCCTCATGTACGACTCCATACAGACTTGCATTGATCACGGCTGTCGGTCCGCCGGACTGTCCTACGATTACATTCTTCTTCATTCGTTTCCTCCTTAAATATCAAAAACCGATACCATTACTATATCCGATAAAAATAGATTTTACAATATGCAATGAACAATGGTATAATGGATCAGAATCACAGAAAATATCGTATAACGATTATATAAGTCTGTGGGGGAGGAAAAACATGAAATATATCTCATTTGCAATACCATGCTACAATTCAGAAGCTTATATGGAAAAAGCGATCAACTCTATCCTTGTCGGGGGCGAGGACGTGGAGATCATCGTGGTTAATGACGGATCAAAGGACGGCACTCAGGCCATCGCCGAACGTTACCAGGAGAAATACCCCACCATCGTCAGAGCTGTCAATAAGGAAAACGGCGGACATGGAGACGCGGTCAACTGCGGACTCCAGCATGCCACCGGTAAATATTTTAAAGTAGTTGACAGCGACGACTGGGTGGACAAGGATTCTCTGCTTAAGATTCTTGACGCCATCAAAGGGTTTGCAGACTCGGACACTCCGGTCGATATGGTGATCGCCAATTACGTGTACGAAAAGGTTGGGATGGAACACAAAAAAGTCATCCGCTACGACAATGTACTGCCGGAGAATCAGATCTTCCGCTGGGATGATATCGGACGCTTCAGGCTGGATCAGTACATCCTGATGCATTCCGTCATCTACCGCACGGAAATGTTAAAGCTCTGCCAGCTGGAGCTTCCGAAGCATACATTCTACGTAGATAATATCTATGTATATTATCCGCTGCCGCATGTGCGCACACTCTATTATCTGAATGTAGACTTCTACAGATACTTTATCGGCCGTGAAGATCAGTCTGTCAATGAAAAAGTCATGATCAGCCGGATTGATCAGCAGCTCTTCGTGACAAAGACAATGATCGCCATGTATGAGCTGCGCATGATCACCAGCAAAAAACTGAGAAAATATATGGTAAATTATCTGGCCATTATGATGACTGTTTCTTCCATCCTGTGCATCCGCTCGAAGAAGCCGGAGAATCTTGTGAAGAAAAAGGAACTCTGGGATTATCTGAAACGAAAAGACTATAAGACTTATGTAAAGATCCGCTACGGCATCCTCGGTCAGACGATGAACCTGCCCGGACGCTCCGGAAGGAAAGTCTCCTCGCTCGCCTACAGCGTGGCCAGAAGACTGATCGGATTCAACTAAATATGTATAAAATTAACAGCCATGACACATACTTTCCATTAAATGAAAAGGAGTGTGAACCATGGCTGTTAATTTTTCTGAAAGTATTACAAAAGAAAATCTGATGCGTGCTTTCGCGGGAGAAAGTCAGGCGAGAAACAGGTATACTATCGCCGCGGAGCGGGCGGAGAAAGAAGGAATGCTCACCATCGCCGAAATCTTCCGGTACACCGCTGACCAGGAGCGTGCCCACGCGGAACGCTTCTATGACCTTCTGAAAGATCTGTCCGGAGAAACTATCCACATCGACGGCGCCTATCCGGTGGATCAGCAGGACACCCTGCCTGAACTGCTTCGAGCCGCCGAGCACAATGAACATGAAGAATTTGCCGATGTCTATCAGGCGTTCGGCAATACAGCGCGGGAAGAAGGATTCTCGGAAGTTGCATCCGCCTTCCATCAGATTGCGGAGATCGAACATGTCCACGAACAACGTTTCGCAAAACTGGCGGAAATGCTGGAATCAAACTCGTGGTATCAGCCGCAGACCGCATCCAGATGGATGTGCACCAACTGCGGGTATATCCACGAAGGGAACCAGGCCCCGCCTGTGTGTCCGGTGTGCCGCCACGCGCAGGGATACTTCATTCCCTATGATATGGCCTGCTATAAAATCGACTGATCCGGGAGCTGAGGAGGGGACGGCTCCCCTCCTCAGCTCCCGGATCTTATAATTTCTGCATACCTCACTATAACTACAGCTTACAGTCTCTCACTGCTCTCGTTCATGAACTTATACTCAGCCACCGACCGGTCAAATCCTTTGATGTGGCGGTACAGCCATTCGATCACATTTCTGTTCACCTGCTCTACGAACGCGTCCGACGGTCCTTCCTCTTCCTCCAGCATATTATAGAGATCTTTCACCACCTGGCGCAGTTTGTCGTGCTCTTTCTTGTGCTCTGCGATCCCCGGATAATTAATAGACTCCTGAAGTTTCTCCTCCTCTCCGAAATGAAACTCCGTATAATCTGCAAGATAGTCCAGCGTCTTCACTGCCACAACCTTATCTTTGCTTGTCTCGCAGCTGTCCAGAAGCTTATTGATCTTATCGATCAGTTCCCTGTGCTGCGTATCGATCATCTCATTGCCTGTTACAAGACTCTCGTCAAATTCTGCTCTCATGAATCAGTACCTCCTGTTTTACAATCATATCAGTAATTGAAATATTTTTCTCTATTATACCTCAGACTTCGCCATTTTTAAACCGTATTATCATCTCATTTGTCAGGCTGTCTCTGGACGGTTCCACAGGAATCTCATCCCGCTTGAACCATTCGGCAAGAGCAAGCTCATCCTGATCCAGCGTGATCTTATCTTCCCCGTCAAGATCACAGTAGAATCCCATCAGCAGCGTATCGCTGAACGCCCACGGCTGACTCTTGTAATAGCGGATATTCTTCACTTTCAGACCTACTTCTTCCATGACCTCCCGGGCAACGGTCTGCTCCACCGTCTCTCCAATCTCTGTGAAGCCTGCAAGGAGAGCATATTTCTTGTACGTTCTTCCGGCATATTTAGACATCAGGATCCTGTCACCGTCTGTAACTCCGATGATGACTGCCGGACAGATCTTCGGATACTCCATATTACGGCACTCCTCACAGTACAGCATACGCTCTTTCTTATCCCTTTTCATCATTCTTCCGCATCTGCCGCAGTATTTATGATTCTTATACCAGTTGTAGAGCTGGTACCCCGTGATTCCGGCAAATGCGTGATACTGGGGATCCGCGTTACGGAATATCTCCGTATTCTCCATTACAAATTCGGACAGCGGCTCTCTGTTGATCTCCTCCACCAGATAGTACCTCTCCTCATCCACGGAGAAAAGATATATGTAATCTTCGTATATTTCTTCATTGAGTCTCTCGATCTCCCTGAATCTTGGAAATGTGATGCCCTCTTCCGTCTTTTTCAGAAGCACTGCGTGGTCTTCATAGTACAGTGCATAACTCTCTTTGTCAGGCGGCACTGGTTTATACTGATTGTTCAGGTGTCGCGGTTCTATATCCTGAATCATCTTTCTCTCTCTTTCTCTGCCTGCTGGCAGCCTGTGTTTATTAACAATATTTTTGTTTTGCGAATCTTATAGATGCAGTCACGTTATCAAAGGTTTCGCACTTTGAAATCCCTCTGCGCCTCTCTCTTCTGATCTTTCTTCGCGATATCCGCTCTCTTGTCATAGAGCTTCTTTCCTTTTGCCAAACCGATCTCGACTTTCACAAGGCTCCCGCTGAAATATACTCTCAGCGGAACGACCGTGATCCCCTGCTCCTTCATTTTGCCGAAAATCTTCAATATCTCTTTCTTGTGCAGAAGTAGCTTCCGGACTCTGAGCGGATCCTTATTGAAAATATTTCCCTTTTCATAGGGGGAGATGTGCATACCGTAGATGTACATTTCTCCGTCTTCTACGCGGATAAAGGACTCTTTGATGCTGCATTTGCCCATGCGCAGGGATTTTACCTCTGTTCCGTGAAGCACGATGCCCGCTTCGTATTTTTCAAGGATGAAATAATCATGATATGCTTTTTTATTGTTGGCGACAAGTTTTGTCTCTGCCTTACTCATATATTTTACTCTCCTTTTCAGGATATGATCTCAAAATTAACTGTTCTCTGCAGCTTATCTGCATCTGTTACTCGCACACGCACAGTCTGCCCGAGCTTGTAGCTTCTCCCTGTATGTTCTCCGATCAGTTCGTAGCTCTGCTCGGAGAGTTCATAGTGATCATCCCTCATATCAGCCACGTGTACCAGACCTTCGATCGTATTCGGAAGTTCCACATACGCACCCCATTTTGTCACACCGGAGATCACTCCCTCGTACTCTTCCCCTATGCGGGAACGCATATACTCTGCTTTCTTCATCTTGACAACTTCCCGTTCCGCTTCCTCTGCTCTTCGTTCACGATCGCTGCACTGTGCCGCCACTTTCGGCAGGATTTCCTCGTAGTGTGCGATTCTGTCCTCATTCAGACGGCCTCTGAGATTTTCTTTGATGATCCGGTGGATCTGAAGATCCGGATATCTTCTGATCGGCGAAGTAAAATGTGTATAATACTTTGCCGCAAGTCCAAAGTGTCCAGTATTCTCTGTCGTATATCGGGCCTGTTTCATGGAGCGCAGCGCCAGACGGCTGATCAGCGCCTCCTCCGGCGTGCCGTCCACACGGTCAAGCAGTTTCTGGATTTCCTTTGGCCTGACCTCGTTGCGCACATGAATATGATACCCGAAATTATTGATAAACGTAGAGAGCTGGCGGATCTTCTCCTCATCGGGAACTTCATGAGTACGATAGAGGAAAGGAAGTTCTCTCCAGTAATACTCCTCCGCCACTGTCTCGTTTGCCATGAGCATGAAGTCCTCAATGATCTTTGTGGCGTCATTTCTCTCATACGGTCTGATGTCCACCGGACGCCCTTCTTCGTCCAGAATGACCTTTGTTTCCGGAAAATCAAAATCAATGGAACCTCTCCTGCCCCGGCGTTCACGGAGAATATCCGACAACTGTTTCATCTGCAGGATCATGGGTACAATCTTCTCCATATCTCCGCCTTTGCCGGCACTCTCCGCGTGCACGGCTCCAGTATCAGAAGATTCTTCTTTTAATATATCGGCAACCTGGTTATAACTCATTCTGCGGTCCACGTTGATCACAGTCTCCGCAATCTCATGATCGATCATCTCCCCGGACGGATCAAAGGTCATGATACATGACAGCGCAAGCCTGTCCTCGCCGGCATTCAATGAACAGATACCGTTGGACAGTTTATGGGGAAGCATCGGTATTACCCGGTCTGCAAGATACACGCTTGTTCCTCTCTCAAAGGCCTCTCTGTCCAGCGCGCTGTTCTCCTGTACATAATTGGTCACATCTGCAATATGGACTCCAAGGATATAATTGCCATTCTCCGTTTGCAAGGATACGGCATCGTCCAGATCCTTTGCATCTTCACCGTCTATTGTCACCATAAGCCAGTTTCTCAGATCTTTTCTTCCTGCGCAGTCGGCCCCGCTGACAGGCTTGCCTACACGCACCGCCTGATTCAGCACCTTCTCAGGAAATTCCGAAGGGATTCCTGCATCCATCACAACAGACAGAATATCTGTGCCGGGATCATTGACATGACCGATGATCTCGACAATCTCGCCCTCCGGTTTCATGTGTTCCCCGCCGTAAGAAGTCAGTTCCACGACTACCTTATGTCCGGTCATCGCTCCCTTCTCTTTCCCCGACGGAATATAAATGTCTTTCAGATACCTCTGATTGTCCGGACGGACAAATCCGAAACTTTTACTCTTCTCATACAATCCGACTACACGTGCAACGCCATGAGAAATTATCCTGACGATTTTCCCCTCACGGCGTCTTCCGGAAGGAGCCGCCGTGATGATGTATTCAACCTCATCTCCCTGAAAGGCCCCTGATATATTTTCTTCCGGGATAAACACATCCTCCGTACCGTCTTCCGGCGTCACAAACCCGAATCCTCTTGCATTGGCCTGGAATGTACCCTTTAGACGCACTGCGGCGCCTTTGCTGTATTTTCCCCGTTTGGACAGTGATATCTTCCCCTCATCCACAAGGGCGTCAAGCACTTCTTTTAACTCGCCGCGCTGCTCCCGGGGGATCTGCAGTACTGCAGCAATCTCTTTTATCTTCATCGGCACATACAGATCGTCGCTGATGAAGTCCAGTATAACTTTCTTACGCTTGTCAAATGTCTGATCCATATCTCTTCTCCTATCCGCTCTCCGGGCGTATCATTCTCTGCGATACCATATAGCTCACGCCGTTCGCTTAGCTGTCCAGGCCAGCCCGACCGCCCATGCGGCCGCTCTCCGGGCGTATCGATCTCTGCGATACCGTACAGCTCACGCCGTTCGCTGTACCGCTCAGCTCGGGATTATATCCCTCGCTGACCGTTGCCCGTCGAATGTCCGCATGGCTGTCCAGGCCAGCCTGGCCGCCCATGTGGCCGCTCTCCGGGCGTATCGCACAAAAACATAAGCACTCTATATCCGTTATAGAGTGCTTACGTGATTATTATCTTCTGATATAGTGCATTTGATACCAGTGCGGTATTAATTAAAAACTTTAAGATTAAGGACTACAGCCAGCACGATAAAGAGCACCGCTACCACACGGGTAACTTTCACCAGCGTTCCCTCCATGGAACGTCCTTTATTATGCCCCCAATATGTGTCTGCAGCTCCGCTGATCGTACCAAGTCCAGCCGACTTTCCCTCCTGAAGAAGAATGATTGCAGCTAATGCTATGCAGTCTATAACAAAGATGATCGTTATCACGGTCTTTAAGATATCCATCTCTACACCTCCTGCGGATAAACCACGATTATTCTAACACAGTTATCCGCTCATTGCAAGACGAACTTGGACAACACATCCTATTTCCCTGTGATCTCTTTCACATACTTTTTATTGAGACTGCTGTTGCGGAAGAACCCTCTTATGGTACGTCCGGGAGTTTGACAGTTGAATAATTAAAAAAATACTTGCAGGCCGCATAAAACCTGCTTTTTTTGTGTCAAATTTTTAGTTTTTATCTATGTTATTTTATGTTATTTGTGATATAATAAGGAGAAGGAGGGATCGTCTATGAATCTTCATATATCAAAATCCAAAAATGCAGAGTCGTTTTATATCTGTAGATCTTATGTAAAAGCTAATGGCAGTACTTCTTCCATGATTGTCCGCAAGCTGGGAACTTTAGAACAGCTTT
>DWYB01000046.1 GCA_019118885.1 Candidatus Mediterraneibacter surreyensis
AAGCCTCAGACACGGTAAGGAAGAATAACTTCTGATGGAGAGGGGAATCCCTCCTTCAGTTATTCATTTAGACTTTGTAACTATTAACCCGTAGTCATTATTGACTACACCATTATTATACTAGGAGGAGTGTGACGCAATTTTAGCAAAAACGTGAAGACAATGTGAAATCACATTGACAAATTGATAGAAAAGGTCTTATAGGGAGGCGGTATATGTATGGAAAAACTGATTATTTTTTACGACGATACAAAGGCGGGCTGCTGCAGGTGCGTCAGCAGATTTGAAACATACGAAAATGTAGAGTGCAGAAAGGCGTCGGACTACAAAGATAAGACCCTCATTTTCGCTACCGGGGCAAAGGTCGGGTTTGTCTTCGAGAGTGAGAACGGTAAAGTGCCGTATGCGATTTCCCATATCATATGGAGAATGGTCGGCGATAAAAAAGAGGAACATATGCTCCTTGTAACCGGAGAGAGCAGAGAATTCCGTGCGATCCGTTCCGCTACGAAAGATATGGAAAAAAGGGGCTATCACGTCAGATATATCTATACCCGCTACATGCTCGAAAAATATAAGGTCAAAGAGGAAGATGCCATTGAGTGGATGCTGACCGATATACAGACAGGACAGATCAGAAATGATATAAAAGAAAAATATGCAGGCATGACAAAGAAAGAAGCCAGAAAGGAGCTGCTCAGAGAACTGAGAGCTTATGGAAGGTTCCGAAGAAAGAGCCGGAAGAAATAAGTACAGTGTGAGGTGTGTTGTCAGGACAGCAACAGTCTCTTTGCACCACATTTTCACAAGGAGGCTGAAATATGGTAAACGGAAATTTGATTCAGAGTAAAAAAACTGATTGAGAAATAAATACAAAGCAATTATAATTAAAGAGAATATAAATTGAACGAAAGCGAGGATGCTTTACCTTAGGGGAAAGTGTCCTTGCTTTTATTTTGCGGCAAAGGAGGTATAAGATGGGAGCGTTTGACAAGATAAAGAGCGGGCTGCCGGGAATGGATGAACTGTTAAATTATATCCGGATGGGGGACAACGTAGTCTGGAGTGTATCGGATCTGGAGGATTTTAAGTTTTTTGCAGTACCGTTTGCGGAGCAGGCGATCAGGGACGGGAGAAATCTGATCTATATGCGTTTCGCCGATCATGAACCACTTCTCACACCGAGGCCGGGACTTAAGATCTGCGAGTTTGACCCCGATAAGGGGTTTGAGGCGTTTACTGTGGATATCCATGACAGGATCGCTGAGGAGGGCAAGGATGCGTTCTATGTGTTTGACAGTCTGTCGTCTCTTCAGTCCGTATGGTACACAGACCTGATGATGGGCAACTTTTTCCGCGTGACCTGTCCTTATCTGTTTCAGTTGGATACCGTGGCATATTTCCCGCTGCTGCGGGGCAGGCATTCCTTTGAAGCAGTCGCCCGCATCAGAGATACCACACAGCTCCTTTTGGACGTGTATCGGGGGGACCGGATATATCTCCATCCTCTGAAAGTGTGGAATCGTTATTCGACAAAGATGTTCCTTCCGCATTCATGCAGCCTCATGCAAAATGCAGAGTGCCGGTTCGAGACAGTGGACGGCGGCGTTGCGATGAGCAGGTATTATCAGCTTGTGGAGGAGGAAGAGGAGAAAAATCAGGATCAGAACTATGACAGCCATGACAGGTTTTTCTCGCTTGCGAAGCTGGATTACCAGCGGGGGATTTTCAGCGAGGAGACAGAGCGGCAGATCATAGAGAGCACGCTGACAAAAGACCGGAGGCTTCAGGAAATGATCAGGAAATACTTCAGGCCGAGAGATTATTTTCAGCTTCGGGACCGTATGGTCGGCAGCGGTTCTCTGGGCGGAAAAGCATGCGGCATGCTACTTGCCCGGAAGATCATACATACAGAGCTTCCGGAGTACAGGAAATATTTTGAACCTCATGATTCCTTCTATATCGGATCAGATGTCTTTTACACGTATATTGTGTCCAACAATTGCTGGGAGACACGGATCGAACAGCGCACGGAAGAGGGATATTTTACTAAGGCGGAGGCGCTGAAAGAAGCATTGATGTCCGGTACTTTTCCGCCTGATATCAGGGAGAAGTTCAAGACCCTGCTGGAATATTTCGGGCAGAGCCCGATCATTGTCCGTTCCTCCAGTTTTCTGGAAGATGGGTTCGGAAATGCATTTGCCGGAAAGTACGAGTCGGTGTTCTGTGTCAATCAGGGATCTCCCGAGGAACGTCTGGAAGCCTTTGAATCGGCAGTGCGGACGGTCTATGCAAGTACTATGGACATCTCTGCACTTGAGTATCGGAAACAGAGGGGGCTGCAGCACAGTGACGAACAGATGGCGGTTCTTGTCCAGAGAGTATCCGGCTCCTATCACGGAGATCTGTTCTTCCCTGCAGCGGCGGGAGTGGGATACAGTTACAGCTCCTACCGCTGGAACAAATATATGGATCCGGCGGCAGGACTGCTGCGGATCGTGGCGGGGCTTGGGACAAGGGCTGTGGACCGCCCGGATCACGATTACCCGAGGCTGGCAAATCTTGACCGTCCGGCGGTTCCTATGCAGAACAGTGTGGCGGACCGGCACCGTTTTTCCCAGCGCTTTATGGATGTGCTCGACACAGAGAAGAATGAACTGACAGAGATAGAGATTGACTCCATGCTTGAAAAGCTCCCTCTCTGGTATAAGAAAGCGGTCATGGAGCGTGATTATGAGGCGGAAACAGCCCTGAAGCGGATGAACCGTCCGCGGCAGGTATGGTTTACCACCTGTCAGGGGCTTCTGGAGAACAGGCAATTCACAGGACTGATGCAGAAGATGCTCAAGACTCTCGACCGGGTATACGGGAATCCTGTGGATATTGAATATACGGTAAATCTGGATGATCAGGGGGATTTTGTCGTCAACCTGCTGCAGTGCAGGCCGCTCTATACCGGAGGAAGAGGCACGGTTACGGAAATCCCTGAATTACCGGAGAAAAATATATTTTTCCGTCTGAAGGACTCGGCTATGGGAAGTTCAGTGAAAGAGAAGATCGATGTGGTCGTACAGATTGATGCCAGAGCTTATTATGAGTATCCGTATGCGCTGAAACCGCAGGCGGCGGAAACAGTAGGAGCCATTAATACGTATTATAAAGGAAAGAAAAAACGTATCCTGCTCATGACTCCTGGCAGGGTGGGCACATCATCGCCGGAGCTTGGTGTGCCGGTGAGTTTTGCACAGATATCGGGATTCTGCGGAATCTGCGAGGTGTCAGATAACCGGGCAGGATATATGCCGGAATTGAGTTACGGAAGCCATATGTTCCAGGATCTGGTGGAAGCAGGAATATTCTACTGCGCACTGTGGGGAGATGAGAGGACGGTACAGTATAATGAAGCATTCTTCGGAAATCTTGAGAATCTGTTTCCTGCGATCTGTCCGGAACGGAAAGAACTGGAGGGCATGTTCCGGGTAAGCGAGCCGGAAGATCTGTGGTATTGGAACAATGAACAGACCGGGGAGACTGTGTGCGGGATATTGCATGAGTAAAACAGCGGCGGCAGCCGCAATAAGCACGAAGTGCGGTTTTACGAATGGCGCGTGCTGAACTGTTACTCCTGGATGGAAGAGGAACATTTCCCCTCTGGAAATTTTTTGGAAAATGTGCTATATATTTATTTTGTATCATTTTTGGCATTAAAGAGAAACTGTATTTTGACATCAGTGTGAAATCTGGAGGGATTACAATGTGGATCGCTGACAAATATATTGATCATGTAAAAGAAGAGACGACGGCACATCCCGGTAAGAGCTGGGACCAGATGCTGCTTGGCTTTAAACTGAACAAACTTCGCACAAAGCTGCTTCCGAAGAAAGGAATATCGAAGGGCTATCAGAAGCTGGAAGCCATGATGATGACCTTTGTGGCGGACTCGCTGGCCCGCCCGGAAAGTTATGTGTGGGGCAATATTTTTTCACCCTGTGAGATCATGGAGTGCTTCGGACTGAACACCCTCTCGATCGAGTGTCTTTCCTGCTATTTCAGCGGGTATCATCTGGAAGATTTCTTTATCGACTACGCGCAGAATACGGGGATTGCTCCGACGTTATGTTCCTACCACAAGACATTTGTGGGAGCGATCGACAGCGGGTCGGTGCCGGTACCGCAGTATGCGGTGACGACCTCGCTGTCCTGCGACGGGAACCTGAATACATTCCGCTATCTGGAGAAGAAGAAGGGAGTGCCCTTTACTTTTCTGGACGTTCCTTACAGGGATGACGAGGCGTCTGTGGATTATCTGGCGGAACAGTTAAAAGAGTTCACGGCAGAACTTGAGAGACGTTTCGGAAAATCCTTTGACGAAGAAAAACTGAAAAATGCAATACGCATTGAGAATGAGACGAGAAAAGAACTGATGCGCTTCTTTAAACTGCAGAGTGAACGGTATTATCCCGGCGAGCTGATCAGCCATCTCTATATGATGATGGGAATGCATCT
>DWYB01000047.1 GCA_019118885.1 Candidatus Mediterraneibacter surreyensis
CATCAGTCGCCGGATATTATTCTCATTAGTGACACTCACTTCCGCTCCGTCATTTTTTAACACATCCCAGTATCCGAGACGCCCTTCTCCTTCCTGGAAACTGCCGTTGTACACATAGTTTCCGTCGGCAAGGATACCCTTGTCCCCTTCAGTAATTTCTATATCTTTGATTTTCTTCAATGACACGTTGCTGATCCGGATTCCTGCAGTTGACCCTGCCGCACCCATATTGAATTCCAGACGTCCGTTCGCATCATCGCTGTCTGTCATGGTAAATTCAAACGTATATGTCTGTTTTTCCGGTGTCAGGTTTACCACCGTATCTTCCAGATAACGCCGGAAAGATCTGTCAGGCGCAGATACGCCTACTTTCATTGTTCTGTCCGTATCTGCATATGCATCGAACGTAAGCTGGTATACTCTTCCCTGTTTCATGGGAAGATTTGGCTGTACAAGCTGAACGCTGTAGTCAACTGTACCCTCATTTTCTGTCGTAACTGCGATTTCATTATTTCTGATCTCTGCACCGGCTTCACCGCCCAGCGCTGTCAGGAATACCCAGTCTTTATCATCCGTCAGTTCCTCATTTACGGAGAAATCCCCATTGATAATATAATTCCCGTTTTCATCGGGATCTCTGAGAATCACTTCTTCTATCGGCTTTGTAACATTTTCATCATAACTGTCCTTCTGATATACTTTCACATAGTCAATATAGTATGCTGAATTTTCAATGTCTGTCGTATCATCAGGATTTCCAGGCCAGTTGCCGCCGACCGCAAGATTCAGAATGATATAAAATGGCTGATCAAACGGAGCGGGATATGTGATTTCTCCCTGTCCTTCTGTTGCAGAATACCAGTTATCCTCTGTATGAATCAGTTTTCCATCTACATACCAGCTGATTTTTCCCGGCTCCCACTCTACATCAAACACATGGTATTCCTCAGAGAACGACCCTTCATCCAAAGTATAACTTCCCTGACTCTCACTGTGAGGATTTCCATAATGTATGGTTCCGTAGGACGTATCCGTATTATTCCCAAGAACTTCCATGATATCAATCTCTCCACACCGCGGCCACTGTCCGTACAGATTCTCATCTGTCGGCATCATCCAAAATGCCGGGAGAAATCCCTGACCTTCCGGAACTTTCACTCTGGCCTCAAAAAGCCCGTATTTGAAATCATGTTTATGCTGCGTATTGATCCGCCCGGATGTATAGGACACGTTTCCGTCTTCACTCCTGTTCTCTACCGGTTTCAATACAAGGCTTCCGTCTTGAAGATAGATGTTTTCCGGTGAATCCACATATGACTGAAGTTCATTATTCACCCAGCCCGGATCATGCAGTTCCACATTCCAGTCATCCCGATTCAAAGATTCACCTTCGAACTGATCTTCCCATTTCAGGTTATACCCTTCATAGGAAAGATCTGTTGTCTGTTCCTCTTCCTTATTTTCCGTTTGATATGTAATCGTAGCTTTCAAACTAACTTCCTCTCCATCAATTAATATCCTCTTTACAGCTTCTTCGGTTCTCATTTCTGAAACTTTATCGTCTGGTTCTTCTGCTCTCACTGTCAGAGATGCCGGAAGAAGTGTGCCAGCCATTGCCACCACCAGTAAAAGAGAAAGTAAAGTTTTTCCTTTGCGCTTTTTTACCGTGGCGATTATAATACACAAACTGACCGTGCCGATGGTGCACCAGAGAATTATATTTTCTGTATTTCCTGTCTGTACATTTCCCGTTTTTTCTGTATCATCATATCCTTGTCCTGTTTCTGATGATTCACTGACAAGATTAACCGTACTTTCACTGATTTCGCCGACATCCACTTTTTCAATCTGTATTTTCCACTGTTCCGCCGATGATATTCCATCTTCAGTCTGATACCCCTCCGGAATATTTCCTTTGATCACAATATCAGTCATCATATCATCTGATGTATTGTATACTTTTACTGTTTCCATTATCGGATCCGTACTGCTGTATTCTGTCCGATCGGTCTCGATGGACAATACCGGTTCTCCGGCCTTTGCTTCTGCCATAACCATGGTATTACCCAGCAGTACTGCAGCAACTGCCGTCAGTACTCCAACTGCCATTCTTCTTTTCTTCATCACTTCTGCGCCTCCTCACTTAATTTTTTCACCAATGAGATGATTCTCCCTGCACATTCACGGATCTCTGTTTCTGACAGATCACCCCTTGCATATGCTTCACGAATATTTTCATCATCCTGACTGTTTCCCGGCATAATAATATCATTTCCTGCAGCTGTGCATCTCCACGCGATACTTCCATCTTCCGGCACTGTCGTATTCCAGTCAGACATGATCACACCACCAAATCCCCATTCTTCCCTGGCGGTCACCGTACACAGATCGCGGTTGTTCGCCGCATGAACGCCATTGATCAGATTATAGGAAGACATAATCGCCGCCGGCGCACCTTCTTTTACCGCTATTTCAAAGCCGCGAAGATATATTTCACGGAGTGCCCTCTCCGAAACACAGGCATCAACACCCATTCTGTTGTCTTCCTGATTGTTGCAGGCAAAATGCTTAATCGTTACACCGCACCCTGCCATGGACTGAACCCCTTTGATCACTGCAGACGCCAGCACGCCAGTAAGAAGCGGATCTTCTGAAAAATATTCAAAGTTGCGTCCGCAAAGCGGATTCCTCTGGATATTCATTCCAGGAGCAAGCCACAGATCCACATGGAATTCCCTCATTTCTTCTCCAATCGCATGACCAAACTCGCCAAGCAGATCAGGATCCCACGTCTGTGCGAGAGCTGTCCCTACCGGGAACGCCGTACAGTACTGATAATAAGTATCGGCATTTTCATGGATTTTCATCGGCTCAAGGAATCCATTTTCCAGCGATCCGAGAACTCCTGTGCTGTAGACCGAATCTGTTTCTCTGTCCACCTGATAACTCTGTCTCAACCTGAGCCCTGCCGGTCCGTCTGCCATAATCAATGAACGAATTCCGTACTTTTCCAGTGCTTCTGTTGTCTCCCCCGCTGAACCCGGCACACGGATTCCGGATGATCCCAGTGTACTTGCACCCGCCGTAATATTACCGTACAAAAGCGGAATCAGCTCGTCTACCGCATATTCTTTTTCATATGGCGATGCATATTGTCTTTCTTGCTCGATACATGGTTCAAATATATATTCGGATATTTCTTCCTTTTCTTCGTCATTCCTGCCCGCTCTGTTTTCAAAACTGTTTTTGCATAACTCTTCAAAATAATCTTTTCTGGGACAGATCCGGTGGGTTTTCTCCATAACCACTTCCTGAGGAACCGTGAGATACGCAGAAAGCAGCGCAGAGTCTATACTGTTTCCCACCCATATGCCATACATTCCTGCCTCTACGACCCATTCCTGCCGCTCTTCATAATATACCGCAAGCTGTTTCTGCCGTATTTTAATCGTTACTTCCCGGCTCTCTCCCGGATCCAGTCGTTTTGTTTTAATGAAGCCTGCAAGTCTCCTGCTCTCTTTTTCGATTTTCCCCTGCGGGAGTGATATATAGACCTGCACCACTTCTCTTCCGGAAAAACATTTGCCTGTGTTCGTAACCATAACCCGTACGCGAACCGCACCTTTCTCTGTCTCCATCCCACAGAATTTCAATCCGAACGTTGTATACGACAAACCATATCCAAAAGAATACAGTGGATTAATTCCAAAGCTGTCAAAGTAACGGTATCCTGTATAAATGCCTTCTCTGTACTCTTCTTTCTCCAGATTTCCGTTGAGATGGCTGTATGTATCGGAACATGGATAATCCTTATATCTTCGGGCCCATGTTGCAGTCAGCTTTCCTTCCGGCACAGCTCTGCCGAAAAGGATATCTGCTACGGCACTCCCTCCTTCCTGTCCCGGTTGTGAAACATTCAGAACCGCCTGTATATTCTCCGCTTCCTGAAGTATATCCGTAAGTTCGACCGGGCCCCCGGAATTCAGAATCAGAATCAGGGGAATACTAAATCTGTTAAGATATAATATATCTTTTCTTTCTCTGCTGCTCAGATAATAATCGCCTTTTTCAAGTCGCCTGTCTTTTCCTTCCCCGGAAATCCTGCTGATCACATAAATTGCGGCAACAGCACCTGACACATCTTTCTCTTTTATTATAGGTCCATCCGGAAGAACAAAGGGATTTGCCGCATAGGCATCAAACGGATTTTGTACATGATGTGCATCTTCCAGAACCTTTTCCCTCCACGTTTCTCTGGCCTCTCTGTAACATC
This sequence comes from Candidatus Mediterraneibacter surreyensis, assembly GCA_019118885.1. Taxonomy (GTDB): domain Bacteria; phylum Bacillota; class Clostridia; order Lachnospirales; family Lachnospiraceae; genus Mediterraneibacter; species Mediterraneibacter surreyensis. Next base: position 4,274 of record DWYB01000047.1, read on the forward strand.
TGTCATAATCTCTGATCCAATGCTCATCTGTGATTTTCGCTCCGGCTTCTTTTATTCCTCTGTAAACAGAAATGTTTTCCCTGTTATTAACATCTCCTGATCCAATCCCCCCTTTGACAGTCCTTTCCGCCCCATTACCGAACAAGGCAATCGGATCTGAGAGTTTCAGAGGAAGCACCCCATCGTTTTTGAGAAGCACAATTCCTTCCGTCGCCGCTCTTCTTGCAAATGCTCTGTGTTTTTTTTCGTATTGAGACGGTTCATTTTTCAGGCTGCCGCTATGTGTCCATTTATTCATCATTCATACCTCTTTATGTGTAATAGTTTCTGATATAAGAAAACCGCCACAGCGTTTTCCCATATAGTCAAAAGGATTGCCCCATGGCGGTTTCTCAGTTTATCTCTGTTTTTTATTCTTTTACACCTCCAAGCGTTACACCTGCAATGATGTATTTGGAAAGGAGAAGATATACAATAATAATCGGTACGATCGCTACTGTGATCATCATATAAATTTTCCCCATATCAAAGTTCATGTAATCCGCTCCCCGCAGCGTTGCTATCAGAATAGGAACTGTCATCTTGTCCTTTGACTGGATTACCAATGCTGGAACGAAGTAATTATTCCATGAACTTACAAATGTAAATATTGCCTGCACCGCGATCGCCGGCTTCATGATCGGAAGCACGATCCGGTTGAAAGTCCGGAATTCTCCGGATCCGTCAATTCTCGCTGCTTCTACAAGAGACAGCGGAAGAGATGACTGCAAATAACTATACATAAAATAGAATACGGCTGGTGCGGCAATGGACGGTATGATCAGTGGAAGAAGTGAATCATACATTCCCATATTCGTGATCAACCGGAGAAATCCCATTGCCGTAACCTGTGTTGGCATAACAAGGATTGCCATTATAAATGTAAACGCAGCTTTCTTTGCTCTAAAATCATATGCGTAAAGACCATATGCAGTCAGCGAAGAAAAATATGTACAAAGAGCCGCTGAGCAAGTCGAAACTATCAGACTGTTCAGGATTCCCTTAAACATCGGAAAACTTCCGTCATTTGCAACATTCTTCAGATTTTCCAGAAAATAAGAACCAGGAATTGCAGAAAATCCCTTTTGTAAATCTGCATGGGAACGTGTTGCGTTCACAATCAGGATATAAAAGAAAAACAGGCATAAAAACGAAAGGAATATAAGTACCACATATGCCAGTATGGTCTGTCCCCACTTTTGGTTCTTCGATTTCATAACCTATCTTCCTCCCTTCCGTACTTTTCTTGCTTTTTTCTCATCGTTATTCCCATTTGTCATCCTGTATACAAAGAAACACAGAATACCACTTACTATGAACAGATATACCGACAACGCACCTGCCATACCATAATTTTTGCTCTTCAAGTGGCTGTTTAGGAACATAATCAGTGTCATAGATGTACGATCCGGATTTCCCTGTCCATTTGTCAGAATTTGCGGAACATCAAACATCTGAAGCCCGCCAATAATTGATGTAATCAGTGTATATGCAAGAATCGGCCGAATCAGCGGAAGCGTAATATAAAAGAATCTTTTTAAACTCGTACATCCATCAAGTTCACACGCCTCAAATATGTCCGGGCTGATTCCCATAATTGCAGCCATCAGCATAATCGTCGTGTTTCCGAACCACATAAGGAAATTCATAAGCCCCACAAGAGATCTCGTTCCCATCACGGATCCTAAAAAATCAACAGGCTCGCTGATCCATCCCAGTGACATGAGGATAGAATTAATAGGACCGTTTGTCGAAAACATCGCGAAAAACAGCATTGCAAATGCTGATGCCATAATCAGGTTTGGCAAATATATGACTACTTTAAAAAACTGTTTACCCCTGATTTTAAGTCGAACATCTGAAAACCAGTTGGCAAGAAGCAGTGCAACTACGATCTGAGGTACAAATCCTATTATCCACAAGATCAAAGTATTACCTGCATATTTAAACATATCCGACTCCAACAGACTGATGTAGTTCTGCATACCGATAAAATTAGGTCCAATTTCTTTAATCCCTGACCTGTAATATTCAAAGAAACTGTACCTGACTGTATCAATTAGCGGAATCAGGGAGAATATCAAAAAGCATATAAAAAACGGAAGAATAAAAATATATCCCCACTTTGCGTAGCTGACGCTTTTACGCTTCTTTTTCATAAGCTACCTTTCCTTTCTTTAAGAACTGCCATATCACTTTACAGATACGGCAGTCCTTTTTCTAATTATTCCGGCCACTGAACCTCTGTAATATCCGGATAACGTTCTTTAATCGCAGTTTCAAAGTTTTCTTTCGCTTTGTCGAAATCTACATTTCCCTGGAAATAATCACTGAATGAATTCTGGAACAGCTCGACACACCCGAGATCATACGCGGAAAGCGGAGCAATCTGAATATTCTCTGCAACAGGTGCATAATATTCATATGCATTCTGTCCGCCAAGGAATTCGGATGCATATGTATCATCAGCCGCTGCTTCCTCCATCCCGCTTACCGTGTTGGTAAAATCAAGATATTCCTTAGAAACCTTCAGCAGAGTATCTTTGTCTGCTGTCATTGCAAGAATGATATCTTTTACATGCTCCGGATTGTCAGTTCCTGTCGCAGCGTGGATGTAAGAGCCACCCCAATTGTACTCCTGCGGCGGATTTGTAACAGCCCATGCACCTGTATCTCCATCCCAGTTCGGGCTCAGGGTAAAGTCAACGCCCCAAGGTGGAAGCAGAAACGCAAACACTTTGGAAGAAGATCCCATAGCTTTATTCCAGTCATCATTAAACTGTCCTTTGACTGTCTTGTCCAGATAACCGGCGTCAAGCCATTCTTTGGAATTTTCCACCCAGTCCATGATAAGCGGATCAATTTTCACAGTTGTCTCTCCGTCCGCTACCCAGGGTTCACTGATATTATTGCCATACACACGGAAAGTATCTGCATAAGAAGCAAATGTATAATACCCCTTTGCCTTCAGTTCTTCCGCAGTTCCTTTCAGCGTATCCCAGTCTTTTACCTTTTCACCTACGGCTGCCGGATCATCGGTTCCGAATACATCCTTTGCAATATCTCTACGGTATACAAGTACTCCCGGGCAGCACTGCCATGTAGACCCCCTCTGTACACCGTCCCTGTCAGAAGCTGTTGTCTTTGTAAAATCATACTGATCTGCAAGATCTGTCTCAGGATCAATACCCAGATCCGTGAGAGGCATCGCCACACCGGCTTCTGCATCTGTATATTTATAGACATAGTCTGTCTCAGATAAGAAGATATCAATCTTGTCATCTGCCGCTGCATCTGCCTGATTCATCAGAGCCTCATCAAGTTTCTGCTGATAGACACCATCCTGATTCGGATTGATCACCCAGTGAATCTCTGTTCCGTCTTTCAGTGTAGTCACCGTTCCATCATCAGATGTGCTCTCAACTTCCGGGTACACAGCCTCCAGGCGGGTGCGGAATTCATCGTTCCAGCTGTAAATATTGATGACTTTTCCTTCTTCAGCATTTTCAGACTGTCCCGATCCCCCGTCATTTCCTCCGCCACATCCTGCCAGTAGTCCTGCCGCCGTGACCGATGCCATTAAAACAGCAAACACTCTCTTTTTCATTGTTCATTCCTCCTGTCTTTTAATTATCTTCAGGACCTGCGTCCTGTTTTAAGATATTGAAATTATATCTCAATCCGGCAGTTCAATATATTATAAACATCAAAAAAATGTCAGATTCATGACACGTTTTCAGACATTTTCCATTTCATGTCATGAATCTGACATTTTCCACCCTTTTTCTGATTTTTACCTCCCACAGATTCTTATATAATTTCCATAATTAAAAAACAAGGAAAGGAGACCCAAAATGAATCAACTGCATTTTATTGATGAAAACGGAAGTTTTTCTATAGAACAGCCGGAAAATATAAGTTACCTTTATTTTCCACTGGCTTCAGAGAAAGGAATAAAAAGTTCTCTCACACCAAATCTGGGAGGTGATTCCAAGACAGACCAGGAAACTTTCCTGTTAGAACCTGTCAGCGCAGAAAATCTTCATAATAATCGTTCTTGCAGAAATTTCTGGCTGATATCTGAAAAAGATGGTGTTTTCTCCGCAACAGGATCATCCGCTGAACAGGAAACAGCAAAATTTACAGATTATCAGGATAAGAGCAAAATCACAGCCGGATTTATGTGGCATACACTGGAAAGGAACTCTTCTGCCCTGTCGGTTGAGACACAAATCACTTCCTTTATTCCTGTGGAAGATAATGTAGAAATTATGTACATTACCGTCCGTAATCTTTCAGGCAATACAAAGGACATGATTCCTTACGCAGCAGTACCAATCTACGGAAGGAGCGCTGACAATATACGTGACCACAGAAACGTGACTTCCATGCTGCACCGCATCAGGACGGATTCCCATGGAGTCCTTGTCTGCCCGACAATGTCTTTTGATGAGAAAGGCCATCGCCCCAATTCAAAAATCTATTATGTATATGGATGCGGTGATAATGGACATGTACCGGAGTGTTTCTATCCTACTGTAGAAGATTTTCTTGGCGAAGGCGGTACCTACACGCATCCTCGTGCAGTCTATAAAAATCTCCCCGGTGTCCAGGCAGGTTCTGCGGCCGCCGGCAAAGAAGCAATGGGAGCTTTCCGTTTTCCCAGGATCCAGCTTACCCCTGGTGAAAAAGCGGAGTATATCCTGTTCCTCGGTGTGGAAAACAGCCAAGAAGAAATTGCACGTGTTTTTGAAAAATACAACACTCCCGATAAAGTCCAGAAAGCTCTTGAGACAACCAAATCATGGTGGAAAAAGAAAGTCAACACTGGATTTCATACTGGAGATTCCAATTTTGACCGACTGATGAAGTGGATCTGTTTCCAGCCTTTCCTGCGTCGTCTGTTTGGATGTTCTTTTCTTCCTCACCACGATTACGGAAGAGGCGGTCGCGGATGGCGTGATCTCTGGCAGGACTGTCTCTCTCTCCTTCTCATGGATCCCGACGGAGTGGGACAAATGATAGAAAAAAACTTTGGCGGAGTACGGATTGACGGAACTAACGCCACGATCATCGGGGACGGAGACGGTAATTTTATTGCAGACCGAAACGGTATCGCCCGGGTTTGGATGGACCATGCACTCTGGCCGCAGATGACTACAAAACTGTATATTGACCAGACAGGAGATATCAATATTCTAAACCGCCAGGTTTCTTATTTTAAAGACGCCCAGACAGAAAGAGGCTCTCGAATCGACACTCTGTGGGATGCCGGACAGGGCAGCCTTCTGCGCACAGAAAACGATGATATTTATGCAGGGACCATATTGGAACACCTTCTCATCCAGCAGCTGACAGCCTTTTATGAAGTCGGTGACCACAATATTTACCGCCTTCGTGGAGCTGATTGGAACGATGCTCTGGACATGGCTCCGGAACATGGAGAAAGTGTCGCTTTTACCTGTGCTTATGCAGGGAATCTCCGCGAGCTTGCCTCAATGATCAGACTTCTCGACCGCCTTTCCCCGAAGAAGAATGCAGAATTGATCGAAGAACTGCGGGTGCTGCTCAATGACAATACGGAATTATTTGAGAACATCAAGGCAAAAAAAGATCTGCTGGCAGAGTATATGCAAAGCTGCAGTCATCGAATCAGCGGCAGACGCTTTACCGTCCGGCTGTCCGAACTGGCAGAAAATCTGGAACACAAAGCAGACTGGCTCACGAAATATCTGCAGGATCATGAATGGATCGACGGTGAATCGGATGAAGGATGGTTTAACAGCTATTATGATGACCATGGACAGGCGGTAGAAGGATTTTTCCCCAATGAGGTGCGAATGATGCTCACCGGACAGGTATTCTCCATTATGGGAAATGTGGCTTCTCAAAAGCAGATTCGCAAGATAGTAAACAGTGCGGATCATTATCTCTACCAGAAAGAAATCGGAGGCTACAGGCTGAACACGGATTTTCATGAGCTTAAATTCGATATGGGACGCATGTTCGGCTTTGCATACGGTGAAAAGGAAAACGGAGCAGTATTCTCACATATGGCCGTAATGTATGCCAACGCCCTGTACCGACGCGGTTTCGCGAAAGAAGGTTGGAAAGCGCTGAAAACACTGGCCGAAACTTCTCTGGATTTTGATACCAGCCGTATCTATCCGGGAATTCCTGAATATTTCCGCTCGGACGGTCGAGGAATGTATCATTATCTGACAGGAGCCGCAAGCTGGTTTATGATGACCATGATCACTCAGGTCTTCGGTGTCCGGGGAGAAGCTGGCAATCTTATCCTCGCTCCCCAGCTTACGGCTGAACAGTTTGACAGTCAGGGAAACGCATCTGTCAGCCTTGTTTTCGCCGGAAAGAAACTTGAGGTCATCTACGAAAATCCGAAACGCAAAGACAGCGGGACTTACACGATAGCCTCCGTTACCTATGACGGGCAGCACATTCAGACAGACGGATCCGGACAAGCGGCTATTCCTCGCAGAATACTGGATACACTTTCTGATGAATGCCACCATATAATTGTAAAACTGAATTAAGCCAATTGAAAGGACAGGAATAGATTTATGAAATATGGATATTTTGACGACAAAGAGCGTGAATATGTAATCAACCGCCCGGATACCCCCTCCCCCTGGGTAAACTATCTGGGCTCACCGGAATACGGAGCAATTATCTCCAACAATGCTGGCGGGTACAGTTTTGCCAGATCAGGCGCAAACGGTCGTATCCTACGATACATATTCAACCAGTTTGACCAGCCGGGACGCTATATTTATATCCGGGACAACGACTCCCGCGATTACTGGTCTGCTTCATGGCAGCCGGTAGGAAAGGATACGGAACAATATCAGAGCAAATGCTGCCACGGCATGGGTTATACAAGAATGCTCGCAGACTACAGCGACATACACTCTGAAGCTGACTACTATGTTCCGCTTGGAAAATCCTATGAAGTTTGGGGACTTTCCGTGACTAACAAATCAGACCGTACACGGAATCTTACTCTTTCGGGATATGCAGAGTTCACCAATCATAATAATTACGAACAGGATCAGGTAAATCTTCAGTATTCTCTGTTCATAACCCGCACATTGTTTGAGAAGGACCGGATTATACAGCAGATCCACGGAAACCTCGATACACTGAAGGCAGATGAAGAGGTAGACGATAAAAAGGTAACCGAACGCTTTTTCGGACTGGCAGGTGCCGAAGTCTCCTCCTACTGCGGTGATAAAGATCAATTTCTCGGTAAATATCACGGTTACGGAGATCCTCAGGGCGTAACCTCCGCTGATCTCGGAAATGTGACGAGCTATAACGAAAACTCCTGCGGAGCCCTGTCCTGTAAGATCACTCTGGCTCCCGGCGAATCCAGAACCGTGATCTTCCTTCTGGGTATGAAACCCTCCTCAGAAGCGGAAGACATAATCAAATCCTATAAAAAAGATCCTGCCGGACAGATCCGACAGGAGATTGATACACTGAAAGCAGACTGGTTTGCGAAACTGGATCATCTGAAGATCCGTACGCCGGATCCTGCTTTCAATACCATGATCAATACGTGGAATGCATACAATTGCTTTATCACATTTGTCTGGTCAAGGGCAGCCTCCTTTATTTACTGTGGACTTCGAAATGGGTACGGTTACCGTGATACCGTACAGGACATCCAGGGAATTATCCATCTTGCACCTGAAATGGCTTGTGAAAAGATCCGGTTCATGCTCTCTGCACAGGTAGACAACGGCGGTGGTCTTCCTCTTGTAAAATTTACCCATAACCCCGGGCATGAGGATACACCGGATGATGCCTCCTATGTACAGGAAACAGGTCATCCCGCCTACCGTGCGGATGATGCCCTCTGGCTGTTCCCCACAATTTACAAATACATTGCGGAAACCGGGAATACAGCATTTCTTGATGAAGTCATTCCATTTGCCAATAAAGGTGAGGGAAGCGTTTATGAGCATCTGAAACGTGCCATACAGTTTTCCTTTGACCATCTCGGACCTCACGGTATGCCTGCCGGATTATATGCAGACTGGAATGACTGTCTCCGTCTCGGAGCAAAGGGTGAATCCTCTTTTGTCGCACTGCAGTTTTATTATGCAATGACTCTAATAAAAAAATTTGCCGTGTACAAGCAGGACAGCGAATACATCCGATATCTTGAAGAAAAACAGGAAGAAATCGGACAGAAGATCCAGGAACTGTGCTGGGATAACGACCGGTTCATCCGCGGCTATACTGAAAAAGGTGAACGAATCGGCGCGGCAGCGGATCCTGAAGCAAACATGTGGCTAAATCCGCAAAGCTGGTCTGTCATCAGCGGCCTTGCATCCAAAGAACAGGCCGATATTGCTCTGGAAAATGTATATCAGAGGCTCAACACAGCGTACGGTGCCATCCTGATGGATCCGCCTTACCATGCACACGCATTTGACGGTGCACTTGCCGTAATCTACAATCAGGGCACAAAAGAAAATTCCGGTATTTTCTCCCAATCCCAGGGCTGGCTGATCCTTGCAGAAGCTCTCAGTGGTCACGGAAATCGTGCATTTGAATACTTTACAGAGAATGCACCGGCCGCACAGAATGACCGGGCAGAAATTCGTCATCTTGAACCCTACTGCTATGGACAGTTTACAGAAGGACCCGCCAGCAGCCATTTCGGGCGCTCCCATGTCCACTGGCTTACAGGTACCGCCTCTACCGTGATGGTCGGCTGCGTAGAAGGAATCCTCGGACTTCGTCCGGATTTAAAAGGAATCCGGATTGCTCCTGCCGTGCCGGAAAGCTGGGACTTTCTTGAGATGGATAAAGAATTTCGTGGAAAATATCTACACATCCGAGTTGAGAACCCGGATCACCGCGAGTCCGGTTGCAGAAGCATGACTTTAAACGGTCAGGAACTCCCTGACAATTACATACCTGAAGAATTGCTTGCAGAGAAAAATGAAATCGTCCTGATAATGTAATTATATAAAAACAGGATACAGTCAAATCTCTGACTGTATCCTGTTTTCTTATTCAGGAAAGCTGTTTATTCTGCACTCCGTGATCACCGCCGTCCGAATGTATAGGGCCGGGTTCAATATCCCACTGAACCATATAGTACTCGTCACGGTATTTCTTCGGAGTCATTCCAACCTCTTCTCGAAACTGCTGTATAAAATGACTCTGTGATGAAAAGGAAAGCCTGTTCGCTATTTCTATCATAGAGTAATCGCTGAATCTGAGCAGATTCTTTGCCATATCTATCTTCTGACGGCGTATATAGGCACTTACGGATACTCCCGTCTCTTTCTTGAACAAACGAGAGAGATACCCGGACGACACTCCAAGTTCATCTGCAAGATCCTCAATTGTGATCCGCTCCTTGATGTGCGAATATATGTATTCCTTGCATACATTAATATGCTTTGAATTAGTATCACTACGAGAATACTTGCGCATTTTCTCCGTATAATCCATGACCATCTCGTCATGGAGTCGATGTACTTCTTCTTCCGTATGAATATCATCCAGTTTCTGGATATAAAAATCACTCATCCTGAAAGCTTGTTCCAGCTCCATGCCGGTCTGTCTGCAAAGGCGTGTAATCATTGCAGTTGTAATTACAAAATGATACTTCAAATTAACCACAGGATCTCTTGAGAGAACACCAACTCCTTCACCTTCCATAAAACGCCCCTGTTCACAGTTCTTCCTGACTGTTTCTATATCTCCTGTCGACACTGCCCTGTAAAACAAAAACTCTTCCGTAGGTTCACGGTGTTCAATCTCGTCAATCTCATCATTAGCCTCCAACAGAAACCATTCATTTTTATAACTCATTAGCCGCCCTCTTTCTATTGCAAATTTCCCCATGTGTATTGCTTGATATTTTTATGTATTACTAATACTAAAAATTCCTGTTTCCAATTTTATGATTACTTTCTATAGACATCTTATTCTATATTATAGCAGATAATATTTTTGATGCATTATTTTAATCAAATTATTTTTTCTATACAATAAGACATCATACTCTTTCCACACAAATAGCATTGTGTAATAATTCCAAATAAACTACACCCCCCCCGCAATTTTTCTATAATAAAATGATATCAAAAAACGCTTTCTATCTTGCACGATCTTTTATTTACCCAATTTATACTTTATGTTATAATTTTATATGTCATATATCATAAAATATGGAGGAAACCATGAACGGAAATGAGAAGTACATTGCCATTTATTCCCGGAAATCAAAGTTTACCGGAAAAGGCGAAAGTATCGGGAATCAGATAGAACTCTGTAAAGAATATATCCAAACTCATTATACTGAAATTCCACAGGATCATATTTTAGTGTATGAGGATGAAGGCTTTTCCGGCGGTAATCTCAACCGGCCGGACTTTAAAAAAATGATGGAAGCTGCAAGGCAGCGTAAGTTCAAAGCGATCATTGTCTACCGCCTGGACCGGATCAGCCGGAATATCAGTGACTTTTCCAGCCTTATTGAAGAATTGTCAAGACTGGACATTGCTTTCATATCTATCCGAGAACAGTTTGATACCGGAACTCCCATGGGACGGGCCATGATGTATATAGCTTCTGTTTTTTCCCAGCTGGAGCGTGAAACCATAGCCGAGCGTATCAGAGATAATATGCATGAACTGGCGAAAACCGGACGATGGCTTGGGGGAACAACTCCCACAGGATATGCCTCAGAATCGGTACAGAAAGTTACCATAGACGGGAAAGCAAAAAAGGCCTGCAAGCTGAAACTGATACCGGAAGAATCAGAAATTGTCCGTCTGATCTACAGCCTGTATATCGAACACGATTCTCTGACTTCTGTAGAAGCAGAATTAATAAAGCGGGGACTTAAAACAAAAAACAATAAACTCTTTACCCGTTTTTCAATCAAGTCTATCTTACAGAATCCGGTTTATATGATTGCGGATGTAAACGCATATAACTTTTTTGTAAAAGAGAACGCAGATCTTAATTCTGCCAAAGATGAATTCGACAGCGTCCATGGCATGATGGTATATAACCGCACCAAACAGGAAAAAGGGAAAGCCGTCACCTATCTTCCGCCCGATGAATGGATTGCTGCCGTAGGGCTTCACCCGGGAATCATTCCTGGCAAAACATGGATTTCCGTCCAGGATTCTCTCAATCGGAATAAATGTAAAGCTTACCGTAAACCTCGAAATAATGAAGCACTGCTGACCGGCTTATTATACTGTGCCTGCGGCAGCCGGATGTACCCGAAGATCAGCAAAAGAAAAACAGCAGATGGAAAGCCGATCTACACTTATGTATGTAAGCTCAAGGAACGCAGTAAACGCACACTCTGCAACAGCAAAAATGCCAATGGAAATACTCTTGATATGGCCGTCATCGAGCAGATTAAACTGTTGGAGGATGATAAAGGCTCCTTTATCGATCAGTTGGAACAAAGCAGAAAATTCTATACCGGAAACCGGGAAGCCTATAACGATCAACTCGCTTCCACACAGAAAGAAAAAGCTGAAGTGGAAAGAAAGATTGATGGGCTGGTGGATTCCATTGCAGAGCTTGGAGACAGTGCAGCTAAAAACCGTGTGGCAAAACGGATCGAACAGTTAAATCAGAAATCTGTTGATTTAGATTCCCGTATCCACGAATTAGAATGTCTGACTTCACAGCATGCTCTCAGCGATATAGAATTTGACGTTATGCGCCAACTGCTGTCGGTCTTCAAAACCAGCATTGATGAAATGAGCATAGAACAAAAACGTGCGGCGATCCGCACTCTTGTCCGCAAAGTTGTATGGGACGGCGTCAACGCCCATATTATCCTCTTCGGGGTGCAGGATGATGAAATTGAATATCCGCCGCTTTCCTATCAAACAGATGAAGCAGACAGCACAGAAGACGACTTAGAAGAGTTGGAACGGTTCAGTGATGTGGATTATGAAGATGAAATCGCTGACGGCTCAAAAACTCATTGGGGTGAGGATAGCAAATGAAATCCTCATGCACCTGCGCGCCAAAAAAAAATCCGCAAAGGAAATCTCCCTCTACGAACCCATCGGCACTGACCGGGAAGGCAATGAAATCAAGCTCTATGACATCATTGAGACCGACGAGGCCGATGTCCCTGAAAAGATCTATCTCAAAGAAAACATCCAGAAACTCTACGAAAAAGTCGAAAACGAGCTTTCCCCAAGAGAAAAGCTCGTTTTAAAAATGCGGTATGGACTTTATAACGGAGAAGAATACACCCAGCGGGAAATCGCCAGACAGTTAGGGATTTCCCGCTCTTACGTCTCACGGATCGAGAAGAGCGCGGTAGAAAAACTGCGGGATCACTTCCGGGACGATTAAATCTGCATTTATGCAGCAGGGGAGCCTTCCGGTTTTCGGACGTTTATCCGATCGGCAAGCTCCCCTGAAAGTCCAGCTCCTCTACTCCTCAAAGCGTATTTTCATATAGGATCTGATCTCTTCCACGCATTTCTCGAATCCCAGCTTTCCGCTGTCCAGGCAGAGATCGTAATTCCTTGCGTCCGCCCACTCATGACCTGTGTGATAGCGGTAGAAATCGCTCCTGTACTCATCGATCCTCTGGATGTACTTTTCCATCTCTTTCTCAGTCATGCTGTGGCGCTCCATAGAGCGGTCCAGGCAGAACTTCCTGTCCGCATGGATAAACACGCTCATCACATTCGGATAATCCTTCAGCACATAGTCCGCGCATCTTCCGATGATGACACAGGATTCTTTTGCCGCCAGGTCCTTGATGATCTTAGCCTGATAATTGAAGAGGTTGTCATCAGACGTAAATCCTTTGTCCTCCGGCGGGAGCAGCTCTCCCTCATAAGGCCGGCTCAGGAGCCGGAACCAGCCGGCGCGGCGGATCTTTTCGTCAGACATGCCGAAAAGCCTTTCATTGATCCCGCTGTCTTCTGACGCCATACGCAGGATCTCGCGGCTGTAGCAGTTGATCCCCAGTTCATGGGCAAGCATCGCGCCGATCGTCTTCCCGCCGCTGCCGTACTGCCTTGAGATAGTGATCACAATATTTTTCATAGGGACACGCCTCCTTTATTCTCCGAGATAAGCTTTCTTGATAGAATCATCTTCAAGAAGGTCTTTCGCCTTTCCTTCGAGAACGATCTTTCCGGTCTCCAGGACATACGCGCGGTCCGCAATGGAGAGCGCTTTCTTTGCATTCTGCTCAACGAGGAGCACTGTGGTGCCGCTCTCGCTCACTGAACGGATAATGTCAAAGATCTCATTCACCATGATCGGAGAAAGTCCCATGGAAGGCTCATCCATGAGGATGATCTTCGGTCTGGACATGAGCGCCCGCCCCATGGCGAGCATCTGCTGCTCGCCGCCGCTGAGCGTCCCGGCCATCTGGTTCTTTCTCTCTTCCAGACGCGGGAAACGCTTATAGACATTTTTCAGGCTCTCCTCGATCTCATTTTTATCTTTTCTTGTATATGCGCCCATCTTCAGGTTTTCATACACACTCAGTTCCGCGAACACACGCCGCCCCTCCGGCACATGCGCCATTCCCATGGACACGATCTTGTGCGCCGGCACTTTTGTGATGTCCTTTCCCTCGAACAGCACATGTCCGTTTTTCGGCGAGATCAGGCCTGTCACTGTGTGCAGGGTCGTTGTCTTGCCCGCGCCGTTGGCTCCGATCAGGGCGATGACTTCCCCTTTATCGACATGGAAGGAGATGCCTTTGATCGCCTGGATCACACCGTAATATACTTCAAGATCTTTTACTTCAAGCATTGCCATAATTCACGTCTCCTCCTATTCTCCAAGATATGCAGTGATGACCTGCGGGTCATTTAAGACATCTGATGTCCTGCCCTGGGAGAGTACCTCTCCGAAATTCAGCACGGTCAGTCTCTCACAGATGCCGCTTACCAGTTTCATATCATGCTCGATCAGGAGGATCGTCATATGGAACTCCTCCCGGACGAAACGGATCATGTCCATCAGTTCGCCCGTCTCATTGGGGTTCATTCCGGCCGCCGGCTCGTCCAGCAGCAGGAGCTTCGGCTCTGTGGCCAGGGCTCTCGCGATCTCCAGCCTTCTCTGCTGGCCGTACGGAAGGTTCGCCGCGTCTACGTGCGCGTACTTTTCCAGGTCAAACACTTTGAGCAGTTCCATCGCCTTTTCATCCATCTCCCGCTCTACCCTGCGGTATCCCGGCAGACGCAGGATCCCTTCCAGCGTGGAATAATGATGCTTGTTGTGGAGTCCTGCCTTTACATTATCCAGCACGCTCAGTTTCTTAAAGAGACGGATATTCTGGAATGTCCTGGCAATTCCCGCCTTACTGATATCAATGGTCTTCTTTCCGGTAATATCCTGTCCGTCCAGGATAACTTTCCCGCTGTCCGGCTTATATACTCCGGTCAGCAGGTTAAAGACCGTTGTCTTGCCCGCCCCGTTCGGCCCGATCAGGCCGTACAGCTCTTCTTTTTCGATTGATATGTCAAATGCATTCACCGCGCGGAGACCGCCAAATGAAATGCCGAGATTTTTTACATCCAGTAATGCCATTATTGCACAGCCTCCTTTTTCTTTCTTCCGAATCTGAGATAACGCTCTCTCCACTCGATCGCCTTTGGCGCCCAGTTAAAGAGCATCATAACGATCAGCACGATCGCATAGACGAGCATACGGTAATCTGATACCGGCAGGCCTCTGAGAAGTTCCGGAAGCATGGTCAGGATCGTCGCCGCGATGATGGATCCCCTGATATTTCCGATACCGCCCAGCACGACGAATACGAGGATCATGATCGACTGGTTGTATCCGAAGTTGTTCGTATTCGCTGTCAGGGTAGACAGGTTATGCGCATAGAGTACACCCGCCGCGCCTGCAAGCGCTGCTGAAACTGTAAATGCCATCAGTTTATATTTCGTCACATTGATACCGATCGACTCTGCTGCGATCCGGTTGTCACGGATCGACATGATCGCGCGGCCATCCCTGGAATTGATCAGATTGAGCACGATAAACAGAGTGATCAGGATCAGAATAAATCCGATCAGGAAGGTGGCGTCTTTGGGCGTTCCCGTGATCCCCTGCGGTCCGTTCACGATCACCGTACCGTCCGGCTCCATGTCCAGCGCCATCACATCCTTTGTGGAGAAGTGGAAACCATTCGCATCTTTTCCGATATACAGGACATTGACCAGGTTCTTGATGATCTCACCGAAAGCAAGCGTAACGATCGCCAGATAATCCCCTTTCAGGCGGAGTACCGGGATGCCGATCAGGATGCCAAACACTGCCGCCACCACGATACCGATCAGGAGCGCCAGAAGGAAGCGGACAATGTCAACTGTGATCACGTCCCGCATGCATTTCGAAAAGAACGCGCTGGCGAACGCGCCCACGCACATAAAGCCTGCATGCCCCAGACTCAGCTCGCCCAGGATACCGACCACCAGGTTCAGCGAAACAGCAAGGATCACATAAATACAGATCGGCACCATCAGCCCTTCCAGCAGGCTGGATACGCTGCCCGTACTGATGAGCGTCTGCATGACTGCAAATGCCACGATGACAATTGCGTAGGTGATCAGATTCTTTCTCGTATTTTTGTTCATAGTACTGATTTTATTTTTCATCGTCTTCTGCATATCATCCACCTACACTTTCTCCTGAATCTTCTTACCTAAAAGTCCGGTAGGCTTTACAAGCAGCACAATGATCAGGACAGCAAACACGATCGCGTCCGCCATCTGAGAGGAGATATATGCCCTTCCGAAAATCTCGATCACTCCGAGGAGAAGCCCTCCGATAAACGCTCCCGGGATCGAGCCGATCCCGCCGAATACTGCGGCAACAAACGCTTTGATACCGGGCAGGGCGCCTGTGTAAGGCGTCAGGCTCGGATAAGCGGAGCATAACAGGACTCCGGCCACAGCCGCCAGCGCGGAGCCGATCGCGAAAGTAAGGGCGATCGTTCCGTTCACATTGATCCCCATGAGCTGTGCTGCGCCTTTATCCTCGGAGACAGCGCGCATCGCCTGTCCCGGCTTTGACTTCTGCACGAATGTGATCAGCACTGCCATGATAATCAGGCAGACAACGATAGTCACGACCGTCTCCCCGGAAATATTCAGCTTTCCGCCTGCCAGCGACAGTCCTTTCCATTTGATCACAGACGGGAACGTCTGTGCATTCGCGCCAAATACAAGAAGCGCCACATTCTGGAGCAGGTAGCTCACACCGATGGCAGTGATCAGCACTGCCAGTGATGACGACGCATTTCGCAGCGGCTTGTAGGCGATCCTCTCGATCACCACACCGAGCAGCGTACATACACCGACCGCGATCAGTATTGCGATGATCGGCGACATACCCGCCTGGGTCATAGAGATAAGCGCCACATATGCGCCGATCATGATGACATCACCGTGAGCGAAGTTCAGCATCTTTGCGATACCGTATACCATGGTATATCCGAGGGCAATGATCGCATAGACGCTTCCAAGGCTCAATCCATTGATTAAATAAGATATAAAGCTCATACTCATTCCTTCCATTTCTTTATCTTATTGTTGACATTACTTCGATTATATCACAGGGGGACAGGGGATAGCAATAAAAAAATCGAGTGTGCTCGGTTTTTGATTTTTGGGTTTTTTGATTAGTCTTTTAATTATTAAACCTGAATTATTCACGGTATAACAGCTTTGATGGCTGAACCCTGCATGATTACTGTATTTTAACTGATTATTGTTTTCATCTTTTAAGTGAATAGAAAAAGACCTCCATCTGTGGTAAAATTTAGGTGTC
>DWYB01000048.1 GCA_019118885.1 Candidatus Mediterraneibacter surreyensis
TGAGAAACCAGATGACAAAAGAATACTTAAAGAAAGAACAGGAAGGCGCTCCGTTTGAGGAACTGGAGCTTTTGACACTGGGCGGATTAAGGCGTGCAGTTGTAGACGGTGATGTGAAGACAGGAAGCGTAATGGCAGGACAGATCGCAGGTATGGTCAAAGAAAAAATGTCATGCCATGACCTGATCCAGAAACTTGTAAAAGAGACAGATGATCTGATCGGAGGCAAAGGTTTCTATGAGTAAGATCGCATTTATGTTCCCGGGACAGGGAGCACAGAAAGCCGGAATGGGCAAAGATTTTTATGAACAGAGTGAAACAGCAAGGAAAGTCATCGACAAGGCGACGGAACTGCTGGATATAGATATGAAAGCATTATGCTTTGAAGAAAATGATAAGCTGGATCAGACAGAGTATACGCAGGCAGCGCTTGTGACTGTCTGTCTGGCAATGGAACATGTATTAAGAGAGCGGGGCTTAAAAGCTGACGTGACGGCAGGATTAAGCCTCGGCGAGTACTGCGCAATCGCATCGGCAGGCGGCATGAGTACAGAGGATGCGATCACGACAGTGAGAAAGCGCGGTATCCTTATGCAGAACGCGGTGCCGGGCGGAAAAGGAACAATGGCGGCAGTGCTGGGCATGAAAGGCGAGGATATCGAGAAAGTCGTTGATCCGATCGACGGTGTGACCATCGCCAACTATAACTGTCCGGGACAGATTGTTATCACAGGTTGGAAAGAGAGTGTGGAGAAAGCTTCCGAGGAGCTGAAAGCTGCCGGAGCAAAAAGGGTAATGCCGCTGAATGTAAGCGGACCATTCCATTCTCCGATGCTGGAAGAGGCCGGAAGAGAACTGGGCCAGGTGCTCGCAGGCGTGCAGCTTTCCCCGCTTGAGATACCTTATGTGACAAACGTAACAGCAGAATACGTGACGGATATTTCCGAGACAAAAGCGCTTCTGGCAAAACAGGTGGCATCATCTGTGCGCTGGCAGCAGAGTGTGGAGAATATGATCGCCGGCGGAGTGGATACGTTCGTAGAGATCGGACCGGGCAGAACACTGGCAGGATTTATGAGAAAGATCAACCGTGATGTGAAAGTATACAATGTCGGCACATGGGAAGATGTAGACAAGGTGGTAAGTGAATTATGTTAAATGGAAAAGTTGCTGTAGTAACAGGCGCTTCCAGAGGAATCGGAAGAGCAATCGCCATAAAGCTTGCATCCGAGGGCGCTGCAGTAGTGATTAACTACAACGGCTCTAAAGAGCGCGCAGAAGAAGTGAAAAAAGAGATCGAGGACAACGGCGGAACTGCCGAGATCAGACAGTGCAACGTATCTGATTTTCATGCCTGCGAAGAGATGTTCAAAGAGATCATCGCGACATTCGGAAGAGTGGATATCCTTGTAAATAATGCAGGTATCACAAGAGACGGTCTTCTTATGAAGATGACAGAGGAGGACTATGACGCGGTTCTCGACACAAACCTGAAAGGAACATTTAACTGTATCCGCTTCGTAGCACGTCAGATGATCAAACAGCGCGGCGGACGCATCATTAATATGGCGTCTGTATCCGGAGTACTTGGAAATGCAGGACAGGCAAACTATTCTGCGTCAAAAGCGGGCGTGATCGGACTTACAAAGTCTGCGGCAAGAGAGCTTGCAAGCCGGGGAATCACGGTAAACGCGATCGCACCGGGATTCATCAATACAGAGATGACGGAAGTACTTTCAGATAAAGTAAAAGAGGGCGCTGTGGCACAGATTCCGCTGGGTAAATTCGGAGAGACAGAAGACATCGCAAATGCAGCGGCATTTCTGGCAGGCGACGGAGCACGCTATATAACAGGACAGGTGCTCAACGTAGACGGCGGAATGGCCATGTGATTTAAGTGAGACCTGCATCGCGAGAAAGAAAGGAGCATGCAGAGGTATCTGCAAATGATCGTTTCTTTCTCGCGATATTGGGCGAATGCCCTCAGTGAGATGAAGCGAAGCGGAATCGAACTGAGCAGGTCGGAGCAGGTTTCTGCGGACGCGCTTCCGCTCGGGCCGGAACGCAGCGGTACGTAAGGCCGCAAAGGACGCGGCCTAAGTGCCGGCGTTCCTCTACGGTCCTTAGTGACAACACAGACCGTTCCGGCTGCGTTATCGCAAAACGGGAACTTGGTTTTAGCGGAAGCTGATACGGAAAGGGGCGCGTGATCCTGGGGGAAGCAGGATCGTGTGAGATAGTTTGGTTTAGAGGTGACGGGCGTTTGGCCTGTCCCGGAAAGGGATAGATTTAGATATGGAAAAGAGAAGAGTTGTAGTAACCGGGCTTGGGGCTGTGACGCCGATTGGAAACACTGTGGAGGAGTTCTGGGCCAGTATTAAGGAAGGCAAGGTCGGAATCGGACCGATCACGAAGTTTGATGCTTCTGATTTTAAAGTTAAGATTGCGGCTGAGGTAAAGGGATTTGTCGCAAAAGAGCGAATGGACTTTAAGGCTGCAAAGAGAATGGAGCCTTTTTCGCAGTATGCGGTTGCCGCCGCAAAAGAGGCGTTTGCGGATTCCGGCATTGATATGGAGAAAGAAGATCCGTACAGAGTAGGAGTAATTGTCGGCTCCGGTATCGGAAGTCTGCAGTGTGTGGAAACCAATTATGAGAAAATTATCACAAAAGGACCGAACAAGGTGAATCCGCTCATGGTTCCGCTCATGATCTCCAACATGGCAGCAGGCAATATTTCTATCCAGCTCGGACTGAAAGGCAAATGTACAAACGTTGTTACAGCATGTGCATCCGGCACGCACTGCATCGGAGACGCGCTCCGTGCGATCCAGTATGGAGATGCAGACGTAATGGTTGCAGGAGGCACAGAAGCTTCTGTATGCCCGACAGGAATTGCCGGATTTACAGCGCTGACTGCTCTGTCTACAACAAATGATCCGGAGCATGCTTCTCGTCCGTTTGACAAGGACAGAGACGGATTTGTTCTCGGAGAAGGTTCCGGTATTGTAGTGCTTGAGGAGCTGGAACACGCAAAGGCAAGAGGCGCTAAAATTTATGCGGAGCTTGTCGGATACGGAGCTACCGGTGATGCATATCACATCACATCTCCGGCTGAGGATGGAGAAGGCGCCGGAATGGCTATGAAACTTGCCATGAAAGAGGCGGGTGTGGCTCCGGAGCAGATTGATTACATTAATGCTCATGGAACAAGTACGCACCACAACGATCTGTTCGAGACAAGGGCGATCAAATATGCCCTTGGCGATGCGGCAAAGAATGTTTCCATTAACTCTACAAAATCCATGATCGGACATCTGCTCGGCGCAGCAGGCGGTGTTGAATTCGTAGTCTGCGTAAAGAGCATTCAGGACGGATTTATCCATCAGACTGTAGGTACCGAGAATGTAGATCTGGAGTGCGATCTGGACTATACAGTAGGCGCACCGGTAGAGAAAGATGTAAATTATGTTTTGACGAATTCTCTTGGGTTTGGCGGACACAACGCGACACTGTTGTTGAAAAAATATGAAGGGTAAGAGGTGCGTGCAATGAAGGTTGAACAGGTATTGGAATTAGTAAAAGCTGTTTCAGATTCTGAACTTACAGAATTTAAATATGAGGAAGACGGAGTAAAGCTTTCTCTTAAGAAAACAAGTGACAAGATTGTTCAGGTACCGGCGCCTGCCGCTCCGGTAGCAGCGCCTGTAATCGCACCGGCAGTAATGCCTGCTGCACCGGTTCCGGCAGCTGCACCGGCGGCTCCGGCAAATGCGCCGGCAGCAGCTCAGGAGACAGGAGATGACATGCCGGCAGGCAATGTAGTAAAATCTCCGCTTGTCGGAACATTCTATGCAGCTCCGGCTGAGGATGCAGAGCCTTTTGTAAAAGTAGGCGACAGCGTAAAAGAAGGCCAGGTACTGGCAATCGTAGAAGCAATGAAGCTGATGAACGAGATCGAAAGCGACTTTACAGGAACGGTAAAAGAGATACTCGTAGAAAACGGCCAAGGCGTAGAATTCGGCCAGCCACTCTTTGTAATAGGCTAGTCCGCATGCGTCGGGAAACAGCCGGCGCTGTGCAGGCTTGCCTGCTGACAGCGGTGGACGTTTCCCGGCATATGGCGACAGCCCCACAGCGAGATGAAGCTGCAAAGCAGCGGAATCGAGCTGTAGGCATGCGGACGGAAGAAGAAGCATGCGCCGCGCTCACAGGGAGCGGCATATGGCGACAGCCATACGGCGGAATCGAGCTGTAGGCATGCGGACGGAAGAAAGGAAGCAGAATCATGAACAGTTTAAATGTAGAACAGATCCAGGAGATCATCCCCCACAGACACCCGTTTCTCCTCATTGACAAGATCGAGGACTACGAGCCGGGACAGTATGCAGTGGGATATAAAGCAGTGACATACAGGGAAGACTTCTTCCGCGGACATTTCCCGCAGAAGGCAGTAATGCCGGGCGTACTCATTCTTGAGGCGCTGGCCCAGACGGGCGCGGTCGCAATCTTAAGCATGCCGGAGAACAAGGGCAAGATCGCATTCTTCGGCGGCGTGCAGAAATGCCGTTTCAAAGGAATGGTATTTCCGGGAGATACACTGAAGCTTGAGACGAAGATCATTAAGAGCAAAGGACCTGTCGGAGTGGGACAGGCAACGGCATATGTAGACGGAAAGGTAGTTGTCAGTGCAGAGCTGACATTTATGGTAGGAGAGTAAGTAAGAGATGATTGGAAAAGTATTGATCGCAAATCGCGGAGAAATTGCTGTACGTATTATCCGTGCCTGCAGAGAGATGGGAATTGAGACTGTTGCAGTTTATTCGGAAGCGGACCGCGACGCTCTCCATACACAGCTCGCTGACGAGGCTGTGTGTATCGGGCCGGCTCCGTCTTCTGAGAGCTATCTGAACATGCAGAATATCATCAGTGCGACACTGATTTCCGGAGCAGACGCTATCCATCCGGGATTCGGGTTCCTTTCTGAGAACAGCAGGTTTGCAGAGCTGTGTGAACAGTGCAACATTACATTTATCGGACCGAAATCTCAGGTCATCCAGAGTCTCGGAAATAAATCCGAGGCAAGAAATACAATGATCAACGCAGGCGTTCCGGTTATCCCGGGAAGCAAAGACCCGATCTATGATGCGGAAGAAGGCGCAAAGATCGCGGCAGAGATCGGCTACCCGGTTATCGTAAAGGCTGCGCTTGGCGGCGGCGGTAAGGGCATGCGTGTTGCCCAGACGCCGGAAGAGTTTGAGAACAGTTTTAATACGGCTCAGAAAGAGGCGCAGATGGCATTTGGCGATAATACAATGTATATTGAGCATTTCGTCCAGCATCCCCGCCATATCGAATTCCAGATCCTTGCAGATGAGCACGGCAATGTGATCCACCTCGGAGAGCGTGACTGCTCAATCCAGAGAAATCATCAGAAAATGATCGAGGAATCACCGTCTATCGCTCTTACACCGGAACTCCGTGAGAAGATGGGAGAGGCGGCAGTAAAAGCAGCGAAAGCGGCCCATTACACAAATGCGGGAACGATTGAATTTCTGCTGGAGAAGAACAATAACTTCTACTTCATGGAAATGAATACAAGAATTCAGGTAGAGCATCCGGTTACGGAGTGGGTGACCGGCATCGATCTGGTCAAAGAGCAGATCCGTATTGCAGACGGAAAGCCTCTGAGTTATAAACAGGAAGATGTCCACATTACAGGACATGCTATCGAGTGCCGTATCAACGCGGAGAATCCGGCGAAGAATTTCCGTCCGTCTCCGGGAACGATCACTGATATGTATCTGCCGGGCGGCAAGGGAGTCCGTATTGATTCCGCAATTTACAGCGGGTATACAGTTCCGCCGTATTACGATTCTATGCTGGCTAAACTGATCGTACATGCAAAGAACAGGAACGAGGCTATCCGCAAGATGCGCAGCGCCCTCGGTGAGGTGATCATAGAGGGAATTGATACCAACGTAGATTATCAGTATGAGATATTAAATCACCCGGATTTTATATCTGGAAATATTGATATCGAGTTTATTGAGAATTTAGGATAACAGTTCAGCCATCTGATGTCAGGAGACGGATTTATGCCTGCATAAGAATCCGTCGGCTGACAATCAGATGAGCCGGGCGCGTGCTGAACTGTTATCATCTGTCAGAGTAATCAGACAATATCAGGAGGTAAGCTCAGATGAATCTGAAAGATATGTTTAAGAAGACGAGCGGCAGATCACATTATATTTCTCTGCGGAATTCCCGTCCGGAAGTTCCGACAGGACTTCTGCGCAAATGTAATAAGTGCGGGGCGGCCATCATTGCTGAGGATGTAAAGAACGGTTATTATATCTGCCCGAAATGCCATGGCTATTTCCGTGTGCATGCTTACAGACGGATTGAGATGATCGCGGACGAGGGATCATTTGAAGAGTGGGACAAGGAGATGGATTTTGTCAATCCGTTGGATTTTAAAGGGTATGAAGACAAGATCAACCATCTGAAAGAGCGCACAAAGCTGAATGAAGCAGTTGTGACAGGAAAAGTTATGATCAATGGAAATCCTGCAGTAGTCGGTGTCTGTGACGGCAGATTTATGATGGCGAGTATGGGATGGATCGTGGGAGAGAAGATCACAAGGGCTGTGGAGAGAGCCACAGAGGAGAAACTCCCCGTGATCATCTTTACCTGTTCCGGCGGTGCACGTATGCAGGAGGGAATCGTGTCACTGATGCAGATGGCCAAGACATCGGCGGCGCTTAAGAAACACAGCGATGCCGGTCAGCTCTATGTCTCCGTGCTGACGGATCCTACTACAGGCGGTGTGACGGCTAGCTTTGCTATGCTGGGAGATATTATCCTTGCAGAACCGAAAGCACTGATCGGTTTCGCGGGTCCCCGTGTCATCGAGCAGACTATCGGCCAGAAACTTCCGAAAGGCTTCCAGCGTTCTGAGTTCCTTCTGGATCACGGATTTGTGGACCGCATTGTAGAAAGAGAAGAGTTAAAAGATGTACTCGCTCAGATCCTTGAGATGCATCATTCAGCGGATGCCGCAGAAGTGAAGGAAGCTCTTAAGGATGCCGCGAAGAAGAGCGCGGACGAAAAGGCGGAAACTGTAAAAGAACAGATTAAAGATTCACTGGATGCATGGGAGCGTGTGCAGATTTCCAGAAAGAAGGACCGCCCGGTAGGAACAGATTATATTGATGCTCTGTTTACGGATTTTATGGAATTCCACGGAGACCGCTATTTTAAAGATGACCATGCAATAGTCGGAGGAATCGCATATTTCCACGGGATTCCCGTGACCGTGATCGCTCAGGCAAAAGGGAAGACGACAAAAGAGAATCTGGACCGGAACTTCTCTATGCCTTCTCCGGACGGATACCGCAAGGCACTCCGGCTCATGAAGCAGGCTGAAAAATTCGGACGTCCGGTCATCTGCTTTGTAGACACGCCGGGAGCGTTCTGCGGGCTGGAGGCAGAAGAACGGGGCCAGGGCGAGGCTATTGCCAGAAATCTTTTTGAACTTTCCGGTTTGAAAGTTCCTGTGCTCTCTGTCGTGATCGGAGAAGGCGGAAGCGGCGGCGCTCTTGCAATGGCTGTTGCTGATGAGGTATGGATGCTTGAAAATGCAATTTACTCTGTACTTTCACCGGAGGGATTTGCAAGTATTCTCTGGAAAGACAGCAAGAGAGCCAGCGAAGCGGCCGAAGTTATGAAACTTACGGCAGGAGATCTGAAACGTCTCGGTATTATCGAACAGGTAATTCCGGAGCCGGAAGAGTTCACGGATGAAAATATGGAAGGCGTATGTGAGGATCTGGACGGAAGGATCGCCGCATTTTTAGAGAGTTATACAGAATACAGCGCGGACGAACTGACAGCAAAGCGTTATGACAGATTCCGCAGGATGTAAGTAACAGTTCAGCCGAAGTGAGCGCGTTAGTGCGGCTCTGCGAATGGCGCGGGCTGAAATGTTGCGGAAGAGAGGTTTAATATGAAGAATCTGAAGATTGGTGAAAAACTGACCCGTATCCCCCTGATCCAGGGCGGTATGGGCGTAGGTATAAGCCTCGGCAGGCTGGCAGGATCGGTTGCAAAGGAAGGCGGCATCGGAATTATTTCCACCGCGCAGATCGGATACAGGGAACCGGACTTTGACGCGGATCCGGCCGGAGCTAATTTAAGGGCGATTGAGAGCGAAATGAAGAAAGCCCGTGCAATTTCTCCGGACGGGATCATAGGATATAATGTGATGACGGCGCTGAAAGAGCATGCCGCTCACATAAAGGCGGCTGTCAAAGCGGGCGCGGATATTATCATATCCGGCGCCGGATTGCCTACAGATCTTCCGGCACTTACGGAAGGAAGCAATACGAAGATTGCTCCGATCGTATCTACTGATAAGTCGGCCAATGTGATCCTGAAATACTGGGACAGGAAATACAAAAGAACAGCAGACCTTGTAGTGATCGAAGGTCCTCAGGCGGGAGGTCATCTTGGATTTAAGAAAGAGGAACTCGCGGAATATACACCGGAAACTTATGGAGAGGAAATACAGCGCATTATCCGGACCGTGAAAAAATACGGAGAGAAGTACGGTGTGGAAATTCCGGTTGTTGTTGCAGGCGGTATTTATGACAGCACCGATGTAAAACATGTTATGGATCTGGGAGCCGATGGCGTGCAGGTGGCAACCCGTTTTGTCACGACGGAAGAGTGCGATGCAGATATCCGTTATAAAGAGGCATATATTAATGCGTCTGAAAAAGACATCGCAATTGTTAAAAGTCCGGTGGGCATGCCTGGACGTGCGATCATTAACCCGCTCATGAAGCGTGTGGCGGACGGCGAGAAGATCCCTCACAGCCCATGTCACAGATGCCTGGCGAAATGCAGTCCGGCGGATATTCCATACTGTATTACAGACGGACTGATCAATGCGGTGAAAGGAAATATTGAGGAAGGATTACTCTTCTGCGGGGCGAAAGCGTGGAGAGCAAAGAAGATTGATACTGTAAGAGAAGCGGTTCAGGAATTGTTTGCCTGACTGATAAAATACTGGCGCGTAACCGTATGCTGCGAGACGAGCAGCAGATCTGATGAAAGGAGAAACCGGATGGATCTACAAGAAACCATCAATGATATTCTGATAAATCTGTTCAATGACATATTGAAGCTGGAAGAAGAGGCGATCATTACGGATGAGTTTAAAGACATCACAAATAATGATATGCATATCATAGAAGCGGTCGGACTGTCCGGTGAGAATACCATGTCTGTTGTGGCAAAAAAACTGGGGATCACAGCGGGATCTCTTACTACATCTGTCAATAGTCTTGTAAATAAGAAATATGTGATAAGGCAGAGAAGTGAAGAGGACAGACGTGTCGTGTTTTTGAAACTGACGGCAAAAGGAAAACGCGCATATGAACACCATCGGGAGTATCATCGGCAGATGACAGACGCGGTGATCAGCAGATTGGATGAAAACGAAGTGGCGGTTTTAATAAAGACACTCAATGGATTGTCAGAATTTTTCAGAGGATATAACGATCGGATGAATAATTAGCAGAAAAGAAACAAAAAAATTTGACCTTTTTCCAAAAATGAGGTACAATCCCCTATGGAACATGAGGATTGAGTTGAATATGAGTGGACGCGGCCGGATAGACCGTAGTCGGAAATACTTGGTAAGTTATTTTAGGAGGGACAAGTATTATGGCAGTAAAGAAAACAACCGGAGCAGCAAAGACAACCGCTAAGACAGTAAAGGCAGAACCGGCAAAGACTGAGACAAAAGCAGTAAAGGCAGAGCCGGTGAAAGAAGCAGCGAAGGCAGAATCGGCAAAAGAAGCAGCTAAGCCTGTAAAGACAGAGAGCGCGAAAGCAATCGAGACAAAGAAAGATACGACGAAAAAGCTTGAGACAAAAGCAGGAGTTTTAGTAGATACACCGGCAGAAAAGGCAGAAGAGAAAAAGACGGCTGCAGCAAAGAAAACAACTGCAGCGAAGAAGACGACTGCAAAGAAGACAACAGCAGCCAAGAAAACAACCGCAAAGAAGACAACAACGAAGAAAGCGGCAGCTAAGAAAGCCGAGATCAAGACGGAGATGTATCTGCAGTTTTCCGGAAAAGAGTACTCCCAGGAAGAAATTCTTCAGAAAGTAAAAGATATCTGGACATATGATCTTCACCAGAACGTAGATGATATCAAAGATGTGCAGCTCTACCTGAAGCCGGAGGAGTCCGCAGCATACTATGTTGTAAACGGTGTAGAGAGCGGAAAGGTTATTCTGTAATCAAAAAGTAAACATAGCATATGAGAAACTGTCACTCAGTCTGGCATTAATATATAGGACGCCGGCTGTCGTGGCAGTTTTTGTTATATTTTATGTAAAAATTTTTTCGGGAGTGTTACAATAAGAAACAGAGGACATTTCATTACAGACAAGAAATGGAGATGATTGAATGGAAGGGAAACAGGATGAGATGCAAAAAGAGAGGCTGGAACAGCAGATAAGATTTATTATCGAAGTAGATAAAGTAAAGAATATTTTTCGTCAGACGTATCTGGCAGACGGACAACGCAAGGAGAATGATGCCGAGCATTCGTGGCATCTTGCACTGTCCGCCGTACTTTTAAAGGAACATATGAAAGAAGATGTGGACCTGACGAAAGTGATGATTATGGTACTGATCCATGATCTGGTAGAGATTGATGCCGGAGATACTTATGCCTATGACGCGGCAGGAGCAGCTACCAAGAGGGAAAGAGAGCTGAAAGCCGCCGAGAGAATTTTCGGAATTCTTCCAGAAGATCAGGGCACGTATTTTCGGGAGTTGTGGGATGAATTTGAAGCTTATGAGAGCGCGGACGCGAAATTTGCCCATCTGTTGGATAATTTTCAGCCGCTGCTGTTAAATGACGCATCGGACGGCAGGAGCTGGGCGGAGCACGGGGTCCACAAGTCTCAGGTATGCAAGAGGAATGAAAGGATTCCTGAGACGTCGGAGATCGTATGGGAGAAGATGCTGGAGATCATGGATAAACATATTGAGAAAGGACATCTTAAAGCAGACTGAGAGGCAGAGAAAGATATGTCAATATATCAGATTCTGCGAGTGATTAGGAAAGGGGCAGATCATCATGTATGAAAAGGAAATCGAACAGCTTCAAAAGATCATAGACGACAGCGGCAGAATTGTTTTTTTCGGCGGCGCCGGAGTGTCCACGGAGAGTGGAATACCGGATTTTCGCAGTGCGGATGGAATTTATCATCAAAAGTATAAATATTCGCCGGAACAAGTGGTAAGCCATAGTTTCTTTATGAGATATCCGGAAGCTTTTTATGACTTTTACAAGGAAAAGATGATGTGTCTGGATGCAAAGCCGAACCCTGCTCATCTGAAACTGGCTGAGCTCGAAAGGGCAGGGAAGCTTACCGCGGTGGTTACACAGAATATAGATGGTCTTCATCAGGCGGCAGGAAGCAAAACTGTCTATGAACTGCATGGAAGTATCCATCGAAATTATTGTATGAAGTGTGGAAAATTCTATGATGCTCATTATGTGAAAGAATCAGAGGGAGTACCGAGATGCGAGTGCGGCGGGATTATAAAGCCGGATGTAGTTCTCTATGAAGAAGGACTTGACCAGAATGTAATACAGGACGCTGTCAAGGCTATTGCTTCGGCAGATACACTTATTATCGGAGGTACGTCGCTGGTGGTATATCCGGCAGCAGGATTTATCGATTACTTCCGTGGAAAATATCTGGTTGTGATCAATAAGTCATCCACAGGAAAAGCCGTCCGTGCTGATCTTTCTATCTCTGCTCCGATTGGGGAGATCATGAGCGGAATCAGGATAAAGAGATGTAAAAACAGGAAGAAGTGAATAAGCATTCATGATACTGCACATACTGCATATAATGAGCGGCTGCATAGACAGAGTTGCATCCGGCGCGGGAACAGGAGTTGCAGGTGGCAGAGATGAGCAGGAAAAAAGGGCTTACAGATTTAAAGAACAAAATACATCCTAGAACACTGATATGGGATCTTACCTATGATATTGCCGGCAGTATACTTTATGCTGCCGGCATTTATACCTTTGCGGGAAATGCCGGTTTTGCACCGGGAGGGGTATCCGGTCTGGCATTAATTCTAAACTATCTGTTTGGGTTGCCCGTCGGTACGGTGACGCTTTTGTTTAATATCCCGCTGGTCTTAATCAGTTACAGGGCGGTAGGCCGGCAGCTTCTGATCAAAAGTGCAAAAACAATGTTGATATCATCGCTGTTTCTTGACGTAGTTTTCCCATTTGTACCTATGTATGACGGAAACAGGCTAATGGCATCTATTTATTCCGGTGTGTTTATGGGGGCGGGGATGGCGCTCTTTTATATTCGCGGCTCGTCGTCGGGCGGAATTGATTTTCTGGCGCTGACTGTAAAAAAGAAGAAACCCCATATGACAATCGGAGTAATTACTCTGCTTATTGATCTTGTAGTCATACTGCTGGGATGGCCGGTGTTTGGAGACGTAGATTCGGTTTTGTACGGTGTTGCATCAACAGGTGTGTCTACAATTGTGATCGATAAGATATTGTACGGTATCGGAGCAGGAACACTGGCGATTATTGTTACAGGAAAGGGCAGGGAAGTGGCAGTCAGGATTGGAGAAACGGCAAAGAGAGGAACGACCCTGATCTATGCGAGAGGCGGATACACGGGAGCAAATCTGGAAGTCCTTCTTTGTGCCTGTTCAAAAGCCGAGGCATATCTCGTAAAAAGTGCTGTTGCTGAAACTGATAAAGAGGCGTTTCTTATGTTTACTGAAACAAGTGAAGTGTTTGGGGAAGGATTCGGCGAAGGAAAGCGGAAACGGATCAAGTCTGATCCTCACCGGAGAGAGGAAGACGTACGGTAAAAGTGCTGCCTGTGAAGTATTGCAAAATGTCCGGCTATGCCGTACAATAAAATGCAATGAGTACAGGAACGGAGGACGGATCATGGCAAAAGATATGATACATGCCGAGAAACTGATCTATGAATATGACAAACGCGATGAAGAAGGAAATGTAATCGGCGCCGAGCGTGCTATCGATGGTGTGGATATCGATGTGCCTCAGGGATCTTTTGTGGCGATCCTGGGGCATAACGGGTCGGGAAAATCTACTCTGGCAAAACACATGAATGCCATACTTGTTCCTACAGGCGGTACGATGTGGGTGGATGGAAGAGATACGAAAGATCCGGCGGAACTATGGAATGTACGCCAGACGGCAGGTATGGTATTCCAGAATCCGGATAATCAGATCATCGGAACTGTAGTGGAAGAGGACGTGGGATTCGGTCCTGAGAATCTGGGGGTTCCTACCGATGAGATCTGGAAGAGGGTTGAAGAGAGCCTGAAAGCAGTAGGCATGCTGGAGCGAAGGAAAGACTCTCCCAACAAGCTGTCCGGCGGACAGAAGCAGAGGGTTGCGATTGCGGGAGTGCTGGCCATGGAGCCGAAATGCATCGTTCTGGACGAGCCGACGGCTATGCTTGATCCGAACGGAAGAAAAGAAGTGATCCGGGCTGTGGAAGAACTGCGGAAGAAAAAGCATGTTACAGTTATCCTGATCACGCATTATATGGAAGAAGTGATTGATGCAGATCAAGTGTTTGTTATGGATGACGGACATATTGTTATGCATGGCACTCCCCGGGAGATCTTCAGCCAGGTAGACGAGCTGAAAGCTTACCGTATGGATGTTCCCCAGGTGACAATGCTGGCGGAAGAGCTGAGAAACCGCGGCCTGGATCTTCCGCGGGGGATTTTAAGAAGAGAAGAATTGGTGGAGGCATTATGTCGATTGCATTAGAACATGTAAGTTATGTATACAGCCCGGGAACAGCATATGAGAAGCATGCTCTCAAGGATGTGAGCCTGGAGATCCCCCAGGGGCAGTTTGTAGGGATTATCGGTCATACAGGTTCGGGAAAATCCACATTGATTCAGCACCTTAACGGTCTGATGCGTGCTACATCCGGGAAAGTTATTTACGAGGGGCAGAATATCTATGAAGAAGGCTATAATATGCGGGAGCTTCGCAGCCAGGTAGGGCTTGTATTCCAGTATCCAGAGTATCAGCTCTTTGAAGTGGATGTGATCAGCGATGTTTGTTTTGGACCGAAGAATCAGGGGCTGTCTCAGGAAGAATGTGAGAAAAACGCACGGGAAGCTCTGGAGCTTGTAGGATTTCCGGAGAAATATTATAAACAGTCGCCCTTTGAATTATCCGGCGGGCAGAAAAGAAGGGTTGCAATCGCAGGGGTACTGGCCATGAAACCAAAGGTACTGATTCTGGACGAACCTACAGCAGGGCTTGATCCCAAGGGGCGGGATGAAATCCTTGATCAGGTGGAAAAGTTACATAAGGAGACGGGGATGACTGTTATATTAGTGTCTCACAGCATGGAGGATATTGCGCGCTATGTAGAGCGTATTATTGTTATGAACCATGGAGAGAAGATGCTGGACGGTACTCCGATGGAAGTATTCCGCCATTATAAGGATCTCGAAAAAGTAGGTCTTGCGGCGCCCCAGGTAACCTATGTGATGCATGATTTAAAAGAGAGGGGATTTGACATATCTCCCGATGCTACGACGATAGAAGAAGCGGCTGATGAGATCATGAAGAGCTTTCAGGCCTGACAGCGAATTTACAGATATAGAGGAGTTATTATGATCAGAGATATAACAATCGGGCAGTATTACCCGGCGGAGAGCCGGATACATAGACTGGATCCCAGGGTGAAGATCGTCTGCACTCTGCTTTTCCTTGTGTCACTTTTCATACAGAACAGTCTGTTAGGATATGTGATCGCTACTATTTATCTGGGAACTGTAATCCATCTGTCAAAAGTGCCTTTAAAATATATCGTAAAAGGATTAAAACCGGTCGTGATCCTGCTGTTGTTCACTGTGATAATGAACCTGTTTCTCACCCGGAGCGGAGATACGCTGGTGCATTTCTGGATCTTTACGATTACTGAGGGCGGTCTGAGGACATCTGTGTTCATGGCAATCCGATTGATGTATCTTGTGGCAGGGTCCTCTATCATGACATTTACTACATCGCCTAACGGATTGACTGACGGCATGGAGAAGCTGCTTCATCCGCTGAACAGGCTGAATGTGCCGGTTCATGAAGTAGCCATGATGATGTCCATTGCCCTGCGTTTTATACCGATCCTCCTTGAGGAGACAGATAAGATTATGAAAGCCCAGCAGGCGAGAGGGGCAGACTTTGAGAGTGGGAATATCATTCAGCGGGCAAAGGCTATGGTGCCGATTCTGGTTCCGCTTTTCGTGTCCGCATTCCGTCGCGCTAATGATCTGGCGATGGCAATGGAATCGCGATGCTATCACGGTGGGGAAGGGCGGACGAAGATGAAACCTCTGCGATATAAGAGCAGAGACAGGATTGCATATATGTTGACCTTGATCTATCTTGTTGTAATATTTGTAGTTGGAAGATTTGTTCCCTTTAAATTGTGGATTTTCTAAAATGTACTGATTGATTAATATTCGTTTTGGGACAGGGTGATTTTTAATTGGGGACGTAGTAAAACCGGTTTTTACTACGTCCCCAATCGGGGGTATTATGCGTAGAATTAAACTTACTGTTGCTTATGACGGCACTGACTACTGCGGCTGGCAGATCCAGCCAAACGGTATAACTGTGGAGGAGGTGTTAAACCTCACTCTCTCCCGCCTGACAGGAGAGAGTATAAGGGTGATTGGCGCGAGCCGGACAGATGCAGGAGTACATGCCCGGGGCAATGTGGCTGTGTTTGACACAGAATCCGTGATTCCTCCGGAACGCTTTGCATATGCGGTAAATCCGCTTCTTCCGGAAGATATTGTTGTGGTGGATTCAAAAGAAGTTCCGGGAGACTGGCATCCCAGATATCAGAATTCGGTTAAGACATACGAGTATCATATTCTGAACCGGGAAATGCCGGATCCGCTCAGAAGAAGAGATACGTGGCATGTCTCATTTCCGCTTGACCTGGACAGTATGAGAAAGGCGGCGGATTACCTGATCGGAGAACATGACTTTCGCAGTTTCTGCAGCGTTCATACCGGAGTGAAAACGACAGTGCGGACAATTTATGAACTTAAGATTGAAAAAACAGGCAGCCTGATCACGATACGCATAAAAGGGAATGGCTTCCTGTATAATATGGTGCGGATCATTGCCGGAACACTGACTGAAGTGGGAAGAGGATTCAGAACGCCGGAGGACGTCAGGGATGTGCTGGCGGCAGGAGACCGGGACCGGGCCGGAGCGACTGCGCCGGCCCGGGGATTGATATTGGATAGAATTAAGTATGGTTCTGACAATTAACCAATTGTCAGAACATTTTTTTAAAACATGCAACAGCACCAAGCAGTCCCGCATTATTACCAAGTTGTGCAGATTTCACAGAGAGGTCTTTGCAGAAACCAGGCATAGCGGAGGAAAAAATCTGCTCCCGTAGTGGCTCAATAAATAGTTTTTCCTGTTGGCTGACGCCGCCGCCGATCAATACGAGTTGTGGATTGAAGATATGAATCAGACCGACAAGACCGGCGGTTATAGAAGTGATCCACTCCGATACAACAGTCTGCAAAGCTATATCTCCTTTGCCGATTCGGTTAAATATAAGACGACCGTCTATATATTCAGACGGAATGTCAGGAATAAGCTCCCGGCTGCGGACTGTGTTGACAAGAGCGGCTGTGGAAGCATATTTTTCATAACATCCCCTGTTGCCGCAGGAACAACGTTCGCCATCTGCTCTGATGGGAAAGTGCCCCAGTTCCCCGGCAATTCCCCGGATACCTGTGAGTAGTCTGCCATCCGTAAGTATTCCCCCGCCGATTCCAGTTCCGATAGTTACCATTACAACATCTTTGTATCCACGGGCGGCGCCAAGCCAGCATTCACCCATGAGAGCGCAGTCGGCGTCATTTACAACGGATACAGGGAGTTGATAACTATCTTTAAAAATCTGTGCGATAGGCGTTTGGATCCAATTGGCAATGTGCCCTGCTGTTCCGGATACTACACCTTTCCGTGTGTCAATTTGCCCGGTTGCCGAGATCCCGAAACCGGACAGATCTGCAAGGGGAATGTTCTCAGAGGCGAGAAAGCGATCCACTGCTTTCTTTACAGTCACGATGATGGGAGTCTGATAGTGATCAAAATCAACCAGTTCTGATGCGGTCGCAAGAAGTTCGCCTTCGTCTGTTACGTATCCGATTTTTACCGCGGTGCCGCCGATGTCAATACCGATATATCTTTTATTCATGCGAGCTCCTCTTTTCTATGGCAGAAATGAAACGGGATGCGATTTCAAGAGGACGTGTGATCGCGCCTCCTACGACGACCGCATATGCGCCTGCATCCAGCATCTGCACTGCCTGTTCAGGATAATGTATTTTCCCTTCTGCAATGACCGGGATATCAAGATCTGCGCTTAACCGGCTCACCAATTCCAGATCAGGGCCGTCATGATGAGGTGAATAATCTGTGTAACCGCTCAATGTAGTTCCTACAAGATCAACTCCGCATTTCCATGCATTGATACCCTCTTCGTAGGTAGAAATATCAGCCATAAGCATAATGTCAGGATATTTTCTGCGAATATCTGCGAGAAAATCATTAATAGTAGAGCCATCTCCGCGTTTGCGCAAAGTACAGTCCAGTGCGACGATATCGGAATCAGCTTCTACCAGCTGATCTACCTCTTTCATCGTTGGAGTAATATAGGAATCATATCCGTCATAATTGATCTTGATGATTCCGATAACAGGAAGGCCTGTCTCTTCTTTAATGGCTTTTACATCTCGAATGCTGCTCGTGCGGATGCAGGGCGAGCCCGCCTGTTTGGCAGCACGCGCCATGAGATACATGATAGATTTCTCTTCAACATAGAGCGGCTCTGATGGCAAAGCCTGACACGATACAATAAGCTTCCCCTTGATTTTTCTTAGAATATCTTTTTTAGACCATTTCATTTTATCATTCCTCCACTTTGATTTTAAATACGATCTTGCTAACGGGTGCAGGTTGATTAAACGCTATTGCAACCTTATGCGCATCTGAAGGATAGCAGACCATAAAATGTCCGGGAGTTAAATAATAACGTCCGTTTTCTTTTCCGGTGTAGAAAGCGATGTCTTTCTCCTCAGAATAAGGAGTTACTTCGGCCAGTACAGACGGATCGGCTGTCGCAATTCCTTCAATACCTGATACGATATAATGAACATCGATATATTTTCTATGCGCTTCATACATACACTCTGATTCCGGCCGTGTCGAAAGCGAGACAGGATTGCAAAATAAGATGTCGGGAATAAGTACCGTATTGGCTTCGGGCAGTGCTTCTGACGGCAGTTCGTCCAGAAAACACAGAGCCTGATAGAGAAAAGAATCCCATTTATAGTTATCTTTGTTTTTGAGAGAATCGAAGATCATGTTCAGTCACCTCCTTTTAGAATAAACATATTTGTTGATAACATTATAGAAAATCTATTCTTGCAAAAAAATAGAAGGAAAAGTTATTAATAGCACAAGAGACTTGAAAAATGAATTTATTGTCTTGAAAAATGCTATGGTGAAAGTTATTATAAAGTCGATATCGAAAAGGAGGAAACAAAGAATGGTGAAAAATGAGATTGATAATGTCAGGTTTAATTTTCTGTACATAGACACATATTCGTTTGGACCGACTTGGGTGTATCCGGAGA
>DWYB01000049.1 GCA_019118885.1 Candidatus Mediterraneibacter surreyensis
AGGATTAGTACAATTGGATACGTAGGAAAACAGGGTATCAAGAATATCTGGAGGAACAAGATGTTTTCACTCGCATCCATTGCGACGATGTCAGCTTGTATCTTCCTGTTTGGATTATTTTTCTCGATTCTCGTAAACTTCCAGTATATTATAAGATCTGCCGAAGAGGGTGTTGCCATCACGGTATTCTTTGATGAAGATGCAACCGATGAGCAGAAGCAGGAGATTGGTGAGCAGCTTCAAAACCATGAGGGTGTGGCGAAAGTAAAATATGTCTCTGCAGATGAAGCCTGGAAAGAATTCCAGAAAGAGTACTTTGGAGACAATCCGGAACTGGCGGAAGGATTCAAAGATGACAATCCACTGGCTAGTTCTGATAACTATGAAGTATATATGGAGACGATAGACAATGCCAATCAGAGTCTGATGGCAAGAAGCCGTTCGCTTTCGGAGACCCAGAACGAACTGGTGAAGTTTGCACAAGGGCTGGATGGAGTTCGCGAGGTAAACAAGTCGGACGTAGTCGCAAATACACTTTCCAGTGTAAATACGTTGGTAGCTATTATATCAATTGCAATTATTATCATACTGCTTGGTGTGTCGATCTTCCTGATCAGTAATACTGTTACGATGGGTATTTCTGTTCGTAAGGAGGAGATTGCAATCATGAAATATATTGGCGCCAAGGACTTCGTGGTCCGATCGCCATTTGTGATCGAAGGTCTGATCATTGGTGTATTCGGCGCTGCCATACCGCTGACTTTATTGTACTTCCTGTATGATAAGGCGGTAGAGTATATTATGAAAAAGTTCACTATTTTACAGAATATCATTGATTTCCTGCCGGTAGGAACTGTATATCAGATACTGCTTCCGGTTGGTCTTATCATGGGAATCGGCATCGGATTCCTTGGAAGTTTCTTCACTGTACGCAAACATCTGAAAGTGTGATAAAGAGGATGTTACGTTACAGTAACCATTGAGGAATATAATACCGCGTTATATGCGGATGAGGAACGAGGGAGGACAAAGTGGAGAAGATACAGCCGCTTTGTCCTCCCTTTATATAATACGGCAGATATTCCCGTTAGAACAGATGCATAGTTAAATATCAGTGGAGGCAGGATGGACATGGATTGGGATAGAGACACGAAAAAAGTTGATCAGAGTGAAAACAGCGGGGCTGAAAATGGAGTAAAACGTCCTGAAAGCAGGAAAACAGGTGGAGGAAGGTTTAGCGCCGGCGTTCTTACAGGCGTCCTTGCCGCGGTACTTATTATGTGCGGCGTATGGGGAGCCTGGCGGATAATTTCCAATGTAAGGGGAGGAGATTATACATCCGAAAATGTATCCGAGTCAGACGTGGATGACAAACTGGATCTCATCAGCAGTCTGATCGAAGAGTATTATTTGTATGAGGATGATATTGACAAGCAAGATCTGATAGATGGCATTTACTCTGGCTATGCGGATGCGTTGGGCGATCCGTATACAGAATATTATGACGAAGAAGATACAGAGGCTCTTTACGAGTCCACAAGTGGTGAGTACTCCGGGATCGGAGCAACAATGTCACAGAGTCTGGACAGCGGTGAGATCACGATAAGCAATGTTTATGAAAACTCTCCAGCGGATAAAGCCGGCATGAAAGAGGGCGATATAATCTATCAGGTGGATGACCATTCTGTGTCAGGTCAGGATCTTGAGACAGTGGTATCCTGGATCAAAGGAGAACAGGGAACGGATGTAGTCATCCATGTGCTGAGAAACGGAGAGAAGCTGGAACTGACAGCCACCCGTGATATCATCGAAGTGCAGACAGTCAGCAGTGAAATGAAAGATAACCAGATCGGATATATAGCGGTGAGCGAGTTTGACAGCGTGACATATGACCAGTTTAAAGATGCGCTTAATGATCTTGAGTCACAGGGGATGCAAGGGCTTGTTATTGATCTGAGAGGAAATCCGGGAGGCAGCCTGTCGACCGTGACAGATATGCTGAAACTTCTTTTGCCGAAGGGAACGATCGTATCGACAAAAGATAAGTACGGTAATACCGAAGAGATTACCTGTGATGGAAAGAATGAGTTTACAAAGCCTTTGGCTGTTCTTGTAAATCAGTACAGTGCGAGTTCTTCGGAAATATTCAGCGGAGCGATACAGGATTACGGCACGGGAACTATTGTCGGTATGACAACATACGGGAAAGGCGTAGTACAGCAGCTCATGGATCTGGGTGACGGAACATGTCTGAAAGTCACCATTGCAGAGTATTATACCCCCAGCGGCAGAAGTATCAACGGAACAGGTGTGGAGCCGGATGTGGAAGTAGAATACGAATATGACAAGAATAATCCGGAAGCCGATAACCAGCTTGAAAAAGCGCTGGAAGTCGTGAGCGGAGAACTGAAACAGGAGTAATGTTTCTGATTGAATTTGATGAAAGGATTATCTCTTTGTCAATGCGAAATCAGAAGAAAATAGTGGATTGTACTCTGATAAATGCAAGATTGGAATATTAAACCTGCAAAAAAGGGCTTGCAATTTAAAATATGATGTGATATTATTGAAAACATATTTTAACAGACTAAAGTGTTAAAATTGATAAAGGCAATGAACAAGACTCTGATTTTCAGAAACTGACAGGAAGCAGGCGTCACCGACTGAGAGCGCCGGACAGCGGAGAAGATCAAGGGAACACTTGGGAGCTGACCGTTCGAACAACTGTGAGCATATCATAAAAGTAGGGCGGTACGTGGAGCATACGTTACATGCAAAGAGTGGAACCCTGATCACTTGGTGAGGTTCTTTCGAACCTAGAGAGCAAGAACTTCCGAAGATCACTTGGGTGAGGGTTCAATGCGGGTGGTACCGCGGATTTTATCTTGATAATTTCCGTCCCGGGATACTTAAGTATCCCGGGACTTTTTTATTTCTCCGGGATACAGCATCTGAAAGTACCAGTTCAGCCATCTGCTGACAGCAGACGGATTTATGCTTGCATAAGAATCCGGCGGCTGACAGCCAGATGTGTTGAGCGCCTGTACATGAACAAAGCAGCGACGCAGTCGCAGTAAGCACGCTAGTGCGGCTTTGTGAATGGCGCGGGCTGAACGGGTACTGTGATATTATGTCGTAAGAAACACGGCATAACAGGGGAAAGGAGAAAGAAAAATGGAACTGGTAAAAGGAGTAAAGAAAACAGAAACTTTGGAACTTGCAGATCTGCTTAAGGAAGATGTGAAAGGGCAGACAGTTAAGGTAAACGGAGCTGTTCACACAATCCGTGACATGGGTACGGTTGCTTTTGTGATCCTCAGAAAACGCGGCGGCCTTGTACAGTGTGTGTATGAGAAAGGTGTGTCAGGTTTTGATATCAAGGATGTAAAAGAAGCTGCCACAGTAGAGGTTACAGGCATTGTAGCGGAATCAGAGAAAGCTCCTCACGGCATTGAGGTCCGTCTGAGAGGAATCCGCATCTTAAGCGAGCCGGCGGCGCCCATGCCTCTGCCGATCGCAAAATGGAAGCTGAACACCTCACTTGAGGCAAAGCTGAACTATCGTCCGATTTCTCTGAGGAACTTAAGGGAGAGAGCAAGATTCCGGATTCAGGAAGGACTTGTAAGAGGATTCCGCGATTTCCTTTACGGAGAGGGATTTACAGAGATCCACACGCCGAAGATCGGCGCCAAGAGTGCTGAGGGCGGTGCAAACCTGTTCCGTCTGGAGTATTTCCACCGGCCGGCGATCCTGCAGCAGAGCCCCCAGTTCTACAAACAGATGATGGTCGGGGTATTTGACAGAGTATTTGAGACAGCCCCGGTATTCCGTGCGGAGAAACATAATACAAAACGTCATCTGAACGAATATACAAGCCTTGACTTTGAGATGGGATACATCGACGGGTTTGAGGATGTGATGGCGATGGAGACCGGATATCTCCAGTATACGATGAAACTTCTTGAGAAAGAGTATGCGGATGAGATCAGGATACTCGGGATTGAAATCCCGAAGACAGAAGATATCCCGGCAGTACGTTTCGATGAGATCAAGAAACTCGTATCGGAGGAGTACGGACGTAAAATCAGAAGTCCGTATGATCTGGAACCGGAAGAGGAAGTGCTGATCAGCAGATACGCAAAGGAAAAATGGGATGCGGATTTCGTGTTCGTCACACATTATCCGTCAAGGAAGCGTCCGTTCTATGCGATGGACGATCCGGCAGATCCGACATATACGCTGAGTTTTGATCTTCTGTTCAGAGGGATGGAGATCACGACAGGAGGACAGCGTATCCATGATTACGAGAGTCTGCTTGCCAAGATGGAGCAGCGCGGCATGACAGAAGAAGGCATGGAGCAGTATCTGAGCACATTCAAATACGGCATGCCGCCTCACGGCGGACTGGGAATCGGACTGGAACGTCTGACAATGAAACTGACAGGGGATGACAATGTCCGTGAGACGACATTGTTCCCGAGAGATATGAGCAGACTGGAACCATAAGGCAGTAAGTACACAGATCGGAGAAAGGAGAGACGGTCATGGCAAACAAGATATCAGACGAAACCATCGAGTATGTCGGAATTCTGGCGAAGCTCGAGTTATCAGATACAGAAAAAGAAGCTGCGAAAGCTGACATGGAGAAGATGCTGGACTATATTGATACACTGAATGAACTGGATACATCGGGAATCGAGCCGATGTCCCATGTATTTCCGGTAAATAATGTATTTCGTGAGGATGTGGTGACAAACGGCGACGGCAGGGAAGAGACTCTGGCGAACGCACCGCAGAGAAAAGAGGATACCTTTGAAGTGCCGAGAACAATCGGCTGAGACAGAGCGGATCATGACAGAAAGGCGGCATAGATTATGGAAATATTAGAACTTACAGCCCTGGAGCTGGGGAAAAAGATAAAAGCCGGCGAGATCACGGTGAGAGAAGCTGTTCAGGCAGCGATTGACCGTGCAAAGGAAGCTGAGCCGGTGATCAACAGTTACGTGACGCTGGACGAGGCAGGAGCATTTGCGCAGGCGGAAGAGATCCAGAAAAAGATCGATGCAGGCGAACTGACCGGACCGCTGGCAGGCGTACCTGTTGCAATAAAGGATAATATGTGTATCAAAGGACAGCTTACGACATGCAGTTCTAAGATACTTTCAAATTTCAAACCTGCGTATACTGCTGAGGCGGTGGAAAATTTAAAGAAAGCCGGTGTAGTGATTATCGGAAAGACAAACATGGATGAATTTGCCATGGGAAGCACTACCGAGACGTCCTATTACGGACCGACCAGAAACCCGCACAACACAGCGCATGTGCCCGGCGGTTCCTCCGGCGGCTCCTGCGCGGCGGTAGCGGCGGGGGAATGTTTTGGCGCACTCGGGTCGGATACGGGCGGTTCCATCAGACAGCCCAGTTCTTTCTGCGGTGTGGTTGGTCTGAAGCCGACCTACGGAACAGTTTCCAGATACGGACTGGTTGCTTACGGATCGTCGCTGGATCAGATCGGGCCTATTGCGAAAGATGTGTCTGACTGCGCGGCCTTTCTCGAGGCAATCGCATCCCATGATCCGAAAGACAGTACATCTATAGACAGGGATGACTATGATTTTACAAGCGCTCTTGAGAATAATGTAAAAGGCCTGAAGATCGGTATACCGAAAGACTATATGGGAGACGGTCTTGATCCGGAAGTAAGAAAGGCGGTCCTGCGGGCGGCAAAAGTACTGGAAGAAAATGGCGCGGTTGTTGAGACATTTAATCTGGGACTTGTGAAATATGCGATTCCGGCATATTATACGATCGCTTCTGCGGAGGCCAGCTCGAACCTGGAACGCTTCGACGGCGTAAAATACGGCTATCGGACAGAGGAATACGAGGGGCTTCACAACATGTATAAGAAGACCCGTTCCGAGGGATTCGGTCCGGAAGTAAAACGCCGCATCATGCTCGGCTCATTTGTGCTTAGCTCCGGATATTATGATGCGTATTATCTGAAAGCTCTCCGCACAAAAGCGCTGATCAAAAAGGAATTTGATAAAGCATTTGAGTATTATGATATTATTCTGGGACCGGCAGCGCCGACGACAGCTCCCGAGCTGGGAAAAAGTCTGAGCGATCCGCTGAAGATGTATCTTGGAGATATTTATACGATCTCGGTGAATCTTGCAGGTCTTCCGGGAATGACAGTACCGGTAGGAAAGGATGAAAACGGCCTTCCTATCGGAATGCAGCTGATCGGAAATGCATTTGAGGAGAAAACGCTGATCCGGGCGGCATACACTTATGAATGCGCGACAGGGAAACAGTATGAAACAATGGCGGATATCAGTAAAGCAGCTGCAGAAAAGGAGGTGCGCTAGTCATGTCAAAACAGTATGAGACAGTCATCGGACTTGAAGTCCATATCGAGCTGGCAACGAAGACAAAGATCTTCTGCGGATGCAGCACGGAGTTCGGAAGCGCGCCGAATACCCATACCTGTCCGGTGTGCACGGGTATGCCCGGATCACTTCCGGTGCTTAATAAACAGGTGGTAGAGTATGCCATGGCGCTCGGACTTGCCACAAATTGTAAGATTACACAGGTGTGTAAATTCGACCGGAAGAATTATTTCTATCCGGATAACCCGCAGAACTACCAGATCTCCCAGCTCTATCTTCCGATCGCGAGAGACGGATATGTGGAGATTGATACGCAGACGGGAAAGAAAAAAGTCCGCATTCATGAGATGCATATGGAAGAGGATGCGGGAAAACTGGTTCACGACGAGTGGGATGATACTTCCCTTGTAGATTACAACCGAAGCGGCGTTCCCCTTGTGGAAATCGTCTCCGAACCGGATATGCGATCTGCTGACGAGGTGATCGCGTATCTGGAGAAGCTGCGCATGACCGCGCAGTATCTGGGTGTGTCAGACTGTAAGCTCCAGGAAGGCTCTATGAGGGCGGATGTGAACCTGTCTGTCCGTGAAGTCGGATCGGGGACTTTTGGTACAAGAACCGAGATGAAAAACCTGAACTCATTCAAGGCTATCGCCCATGCCATTGAGGGTGAACGGCAGAGACAGATCGAACTTCTCGAAGAAGGAAAAGAAGTTATTCAGGAGACAAGAAGATGGGATGACAATAAGGAACATTCCTATGCGATGCGTTCCAAGGAGGACGCGCAGGATTATCGTTATTTCCCGGAGCCGGATCTTGTGCCGATCGTGATAAGCGACGAGTGGATCGCAAAGATCAAAGCGCGCCAGCCGGAACTTCGTCCCGAGAAGCTGGAGCGATACAAGAAGGAATTTGACATTCCGGAATATGATGCTGAGCTTATTACAGAGTCAAAGAAAGTGGCGGATCTCTTCGAGGCAACGGTCGAACTGTGCGGGAAGCCGAAGAAAGCGGCAAACTGGATCATGGGAGATATGTTCCGCCTGATGAAAGAAAAGGGCATGGAACCGGAAGACCTGAAATTTTCACCGGAGCATCTGGCGAAGCTCATTGAGATGACTGATGCGGGAACCATCAGTGCCGCTGTTGCGAGAAAAGTTTTCGAACAGATCTTTACCGATGATGTGGATCCGGAGAAATATGTGGAAGAAAACGGACTTAAGACAGTGAACGACGAGGGCGCTATCAAAGAAGTAGTCGGGAAAGTCCTTGCAGATAATCCGCAGGCAGTTGCAGATTATAAGGGAGGCAAGCAGAAAGCTTTCGGAGCACTCATGGGACAGAGCATGAGAGCACTGAAAGGAAAAGCCGATCCGGTCGCTGTGACAAAGATGATAAAAGAGATGCTGGAACAGTAAAAGTTCCAGTGGGATAAATAAAAGGTCTGCCATCCCATTTAACGGTGTGGCAGACCTTAACTTTTTTATTCAAGGATTTCATTTACCTGTTCTAAAGAAATACCGCATTTCTCTGCAATTGCAGCGGGCTGAAAGCCTTGAGCCGAGAGCTTAAATACCTGCTTGGCAAGGGTGATTCCTTCGGAACGCCCCTCAGAACGACCTTCCGAGCGTCCGATCTGAATCCCCTCAGACTTTCCCTGGGCATTCGCTTCCTGTAATTCTTCTGATAATAATTCTTTTAAAGCATCGCACATTTTTCGTTCAACCTCCATTTCTTTCCAGTTTGCACGTGTGATCAAATCCATGACAGCTTCATAGTCTTTTGAGTGTTTATGTTTTTCATATCTGGCAACGAGACTGCGGATCTCAGTACCTGCTTTTAAGTCGGTGCGGAGATTTTGCAGCCAATAGTTTTCTTTTTCCGATAGTTTCGGTGTAAGCAAAAGCTGCATCGGGATGGGATCACCTTTCAGATAATAGATTCCGTTACCCTTATCTTCTATAATGATTCCCCGCACATTTATAAGATGCCGGAACATTTCTCTGGGATAATGGCTGCATACAAATG
The DNA here is from genome assembly GCA_019118885.1 of Candidatus Mediterraneibacter surreyensis. GTDB lineage: Bacteria > Bacillota > Clostridia > Lachnospirales > Lachnospiraceae > Mediterraneibacter > Mediterraneibacter surreyensis. Next base: position 8,418 of record DWYB01000049.1, read on the forward strand.
TGATCGTGAGCGTTTCCGGATCGATTTCTTTTACTTTGTCTGTGTCGGATTGATACAGGCAGGCATAGGCGTAAACTTTGTAAAAGTCATTGATACTCAGGTAATCGTCCGGGGATTTGTATTCTATGATATTGTGTTCTCTGAATATCTGGCCGATTGATTTTCGTATCGGAATATTTTTTATCTTTTTGATCAAAAGGACATCCATCTGCAGCGGTTTTTTACCCAGAAGATATTCCTCGTGCATTTCCAGATATTTCATCTCATCCTGCAAGGTGATGCGCAGGGCGGCACTGAAGGCAGGATGCCATTGTAGTTTTGTTTTATCCATATGTTCTCCTTAAGTATAATACGATAAGTTTCTTTTGCGCAATAATCCGATGATTATTCTTCACATTATTTAGTATTCAATGGCATCACTCCGTTTCTTTGTTTGGATAAATTACTGCTGTGAGATACGCTCCGAAAGCGGAGCAAAGAATAAAGATACTTTAACTGAAAATCCTGAATGGAATTTCCCACATAAACCCTCACCCTGCTTTTGAGAAGCAGGTAAAGACAGAATAGCACAGACGGCATCCGGACACAAGGGGAAATTGTCTTATATCAGATGCCGTCTTAAACGATCCGTTTTATGAAAATATATTATAGTAAAAAAGCGGGTTACAATTGCTGTTTATAGTAACTGAAGAAATCAGCAATCTTCCCTGTTGCCTCTTTCAGCACCTCGATCCGGGGCAGATAAACCACGCGGAAATGATCCGGCTGTTCCCAGTTGAAACCGCCGCCGTGGATCAGGAGAATCTTTTTATCCCGGAGAAGATCAAGGGCAAACTGTTCGTCGTTCGTAATATTGAACCTTTTTACATCGATCTTCGGGAAGATGTAGAAAGCAGCTTTTGGTTTCACAGCGCTGATGCCGGGGATATCGGTCAGTGCTTTGTAAATATAATCCCTCTGTTCGCGGACGCGTCCGCCTGGTTCGATATAGCCATGCACGCTCTGATGGCCGCCCAGCGCTGTCTGGACAATGGACTGCGCCGGGACGTTGGAGCAGAGCCGCATATTTGAGAGCATTTTAAGTCCTTCGATGTAATCTTTCGCGACTTTCTTGTTCCCGCTTAAGATCATCCAGCCGATGCGGAATCCCGCGATCATATGTGACTTGGACAGACCGCTGAATGTGATACAGAAGAGATCCGGCGCAAGGGAAGCAATGGAAATGTGTTCTTCATCATCCATTACCAGCCTGTCATAAATTTCATCGGAAAAGATGATGAGCTGATGTTCTCTTGCCACATCGACGATTTTCTGAAGCACTTCTTTCGGATACAGCGCTCCGGTCGGGTTGTTGGGGTTGATGATAACGATGGCTTTCGTCCGGTCGGTGATCTTTCTGCGGATGTCGTCAATATCAGGATACCATTCCGACTGTTCATCACAAATATAATGCACAGCCTTTCCGCCGGCCAGTGTCGCACAGGCGGTCCACAGCGGATAATCCGGAGAGGGGATCAGGATCTCATCCCCGTCATCCAGCAGTGCTGACATACAGATGTTGATCAGTTCGCTGACACCGTTTCCGGTGTAGATATCCTCGATTGCGATGTTCGGGATGCCTTTCAGCTGTGCGTACTGCATGATTGCTTTTCTTGCGGAAAAAAGGCCCTGCGCATTGGAATAGCCTTCACATTCCGTCAATTGCTGCCGCATATCGTAGATAACTTCGTCCGGTGTGCGGAAACCGAACGGAGCGGGATTGCCGATGTTCAATTTCAGGATCTGCGTGCCGGATTCTTCCATCCGTGCAGCTTCATCGACAACCGGACCTCTTACATCGTATAAGACATTGTCGAGTTTTGAAGATTTTTTAAAAGTTCTCATTTTTCTGTCCCCCATAACAGTATTATTTCTATGAATTGTGTGGATGCTGTTGCCTGAATCGCCGGCAGCAGCCTGTGCGTCTGCGGGTTCATCGCCCCGTAGCCAGTCTGCATCGACCTGAAGTGTATCTGCAAGAAAATGCAGGATATCGGGTCTTGGAAGAGTCTTGCCGCTTACATACTGGCTGATGTGGCTTTTGCCCAGCTTGACGCCATGTTCAGAAGCTGCACGGATCAGATCCACCTGCTTTTTCCCCTTCTGCGCCATAGAAGTTCTGAGGCGCTCTGCGAAAATTTCTTTAGACATTATCTTTATCTCCTTGAATTCAAAAATAAGAAGTTCAATTTGCACTGATGGTACTATAACATGAAGAACAAAAAAGTTCAATATAATTGGCGAAAGTTCAAAAAAATTTTCGGTACATACTAAAAGTTCAATTTTTTGTGATTTGAATGCCGGGCAAGAAACGAACATTTATAAATAAAAAATAAATTAGCACTCATATCTTGACGTGGCTAACAACTTTTGCTATATTACTACTAGAACACGAAAACAAAGTAGTGTCTGCTGATCTGCCCGCCGCAATGGGACAGAGTTATGAATCCGGGCGATATCGGGCAGACTTCATTGAAGGAGGGAACAGCCATGAATATTAATAAATTTACACAGAATTCATTACAGGCTGTACAGAACTGCGAGAAGATCGCCGCAGATAACGGCAATCAGGAACTGGCTCAGGAGCATCTGCTCTATGCGCTGCTGACGCAGGACGACAGTCTGATTTTAAAATTGCTTGAAAAAATGAGTATCCAGGGACAGCTCTTCATCAACAGTGTGGAGCAGATGATCGGTAAGCGGCCGAAAGTCCAGGGCGGTCAGGCTTACGTGGGACAGGATCTCAACAATGTCCTCATCCATGCAGAGGATGAGGCGAAACAGATGGGAGACGAGTATGTGTCCGTCGAGCACCTGTTCCTTGCCCTGTTAAAATATGCAAGTAAAGATATGAAACAGCTTTTCCGTGAGTATGGAATCAGCCGTGAGGGATTCCTGCACGCGCTTTCTACGGTGCGGGGAAACCAGCGGGTGACCAGTGATAATCCGGAGGCGACCTATGATACTTTAAATAAATACGGACAGGATCTTGTAGAGCGCGCAAGAGAGCAGAAGCTTGATCCGGTCATCGGCCGTGATGAGGAGATCCGTAATGTGATCCGGATCCTTTCCCGTAAGACGAAGAACAACCCGGTGCTGATTGGTGAACCCGGCGTCGGTAAAACGGCAGTCGTAGAAGGGCTGGCGCAGCGTATCGTCAGCGGAGATGTACCGGAAGGCCTGAAAGAAAAGACGATCTTTTCTCTTGATATGGGAGCTCTTGTCGCCGGTGCGAAATACCGGGGCGAGTTTGAGGAACGTCTGAAAGCGGTACTTGAGGAAGTGAAGAACAGTGACGGTAAGATCATCCTGTTTATCGATGAGTTGCACACGATTGTTGGTGCGGGCAAGACAGACGGCGCCATGGACGCCGGCAATATGTTAAAGCCTATGCTGGCGAGAGGCGAGCTGCACTGTATCGGCGCTACAACGCTGGATGAATACCGTGAATATATTGAGAAAGACGCGGCTCTGGAACGTCGTTTCCAGCCGGTCATGGTAGACGAGCCGACAGTGGAGGATGCGATTTCCATCCTGCGTGGTCTGAAAGAACGCTATGAAGTATTCCATGGAGTAAAGATCACGGACAGCGCGCTTGTTGCGGCAGCCACTCTTTCGAACCGTTATATCTCTGACCGTTTCCTGCCGGATAAGGCTATCGACCTTGTAGATGAGGCATGTGCCCTGATCAAGACAGAGCTTGACTCCATGCCGACGGAACTGGATGAGCTGAGACGTAAGGTTATGCAGCTCGAGATCGAGGAGTCGGCGCTCAAGAAAGAGGAAGACCGTCTGAGCAAAGAGCGTCTGGAACATCTGCAGGAAGAACTGGCTGACTTAAAAGAGCAGTACGCGAATAAGAAAGTACAGTGGGAGAATGAGAAGAAATCCGTTGAACGGGTTCAGAAGATCCGTGAGGAGATCGAGCAGGTCAACAAAGACATCCAGAAAGCCCAGAGAGAGTATGATCTGAACAAAGCTGCCGAATTACAGTACGGCAGACTGCCTCAGCTCCAGAAACAACTGGAAGAAGAGGAAGAGAAGGTAAAAGCAAAGGATCTTTCCCTTGTCCATGAGGCGGTTACTGAGGATGAGATCGCGCGTATCGTTTCACGCTGGACAGGAATACCGGTAGCAAAACTGAACGAGAGCGAGAGAAATAAGACTCTTCATCTTGCTGATGAGCTGCACAAACGTGTGGTTGGTCAGGATGAAGGTGTTGAACTCGTAACAGAAGCAATCATCCGTTCCAAAGCGGGAATCAAGGATCCGAGCAAACCGATCGGTTCGTTCCTGTTCTTAGGACCTACCGGAGTCGGTAAGACAGAGCTCGCTAAAGCACTGGCGCAGAGCCTGTTCGATGATGAGAACAATATGGTGCGTATTGATATGAGTGAGTACATGGAGAAATATTCCGTGTCCCGTCTGATCGGAGCGCCGCCGGGATATGTAGGATACGATGAAGGCGGACAGCTTACGGAGGCAGTCCGGAGAAAACCGTATTCTGTTGTGCTTTTCGATGAAGTTGAAAAAGCGCATCCGGACGTATTTAACGTACTGCTTCAGGTGCTTGACGACGGACGTATCACAGACTCTCAGGGAAGAACCGTGGACTTTAAGAATACGATTCTGATCATGACGTCTAATATCGGGGCAAGCTATCTGCTGGAAGGCATCCATGATGACGGCTCTATAGACGAACAGAGTCAGGAGATGGTCATGAACGACCTGAAAGCCCACTTCAGACCGGAATTCCTGAACCGTCTGGATGAAATAATTATGTTCAAGCCATTGACGAAACAGAATATCCGTGCCATTATTGACTTACTGATAGCAGATGTCAACAAACGGCTGGCGGAGAAAGAGCTGACCATCGAACTGACAGATGCAGCAAAAGACTTCGTAGTAGAAGGCGGCTACGACCCGATGTACGGTGCAAGACCGCTGAAGAGATATCTGCAGAAGAATGTTGAGACGCTGGCGGCAAGACTGATCCTTGCCGGAAATGTTGGCAGGGAAGATACGATCCTGATCGATGCGAAAGATGGAAAACTGACAGCAGAAGTGAAAGGTCAGGTCGTTGCAACGGAGACCGTTTCCTGATGCCGAAGCCGGCGTGAAAGGACGATATTCGGATGGCACCCATCATCTTTCATATAGATGTAAATTCAGCATATTTAAGCTGGACTGCAGTGGAACAACTGAAAAACGGAGCCGTAGTGGATCTGCGCGAGATACCGGCGATCATCGGCGGGGACCAGAAATCCCGCCATGGCGTGGTGCTCGCAAAATCCCCTGCGGCGAAACGATATGGCATCCGCACGGGGGAACCTGTTGCGAATGCCTTTCGTAAGTGCCCGAATCTTGCAATGTATCCCCCGGATCACAAAATGTACCGGGAGAAGAGCAGGAGACTGATGGAGTACCTTCGGACATTTACGAAAGAGATCGAACAGGTGAGCGTAGACGAGTGTTACATGGATTTCACAGGAATTGCAGACCGGTGGAATTCTCCTGTGGACGGGGCGGTGGAGATAAAAGACGGAATAAAGGAGCGTTTTGGCTTTACCGTGAATATCGGAATCTCTACAAATAAACTTCTGGCGAAGATGGCTTCTGACTTTGAGAAGCCTGACCGGATTCATACGCTCTATCCCGAGGAGATAAAGGAGAAGATGTGGCCGCTGCCTATCGGTGAACTCTACATGGCGGGGAAATCCAGCGTAGAGGTACTGAAAAAATTAGAAATCAATACGATAGGTGATCTGGCACAGGCGGACTTGAAGCTGATCATGCTCCATCTGAAGAGCCACGGGAAGATGTTGTGGGAATTTGCCAACGGCATCGGAACTTCGGTAGTCCAGTCAGAGCCGGATGAGGCGAAAGGAATCGGAAATTCCACAACTCTCAGTGAAGACGCAGCGACAATGGAGGAAATCCGGCCGGTATTTGAGCGGCTTGCGCAGAGTGTAGGAGGACGGCTTAAGAAAGCGGAAAAGAAAGCCGGTATGGTCAGCATGGAGATCAAATATTACGATTTCCGGACGGTGTCTCATCAGATACAGCTGGATAAGCCGGCCAATGATCCGGAAGTGCTCAAAGAGACTGCCTGCAGCCTGTTCCTTGAAGTGTGGAGCGGGGAGCCGGTGCGGCTGCTGGGAATCCGGACTTCCAAGCTTATCGATGAAGCAGCGCCGGAACAGCTCTCTATCTTTGATATCGAGATACCGAAAGAACCGGATGAGAAACATAAACGGCTGAAGAAAGCCATGGATGAGATTAACGGAAGATTTGGGGATGGCGCTGTCATGAAAGCTAGCCTGATGCCGAAGAAACCGCATGATAAAGGTTAAGTGGGGAATATATTGAGATGAAAGAGAAAAATTATAATCTGGAACTGGTCAGGATGGTGTCTTTCGTTCTGGTCATAGCAATCCACGTAAGCAACTATTTCTGCCGGGCTTTCGGTGAGATCCCTCAGGGAGAATATCTCTTTTCGCTTGTGATCGACACAGTGGCAAGGCTCAGCGTGCCCTGTTTTTTTATGATATCCGGAGCGCTGCTGCTGGGGAGAGAAGAACCTCTTCACAAACATGTCAGACGTCTGATCCGTTTCCTGACAGCTCTGATTGTATGGAGTGTGATTTACTATCTGTGGAATACTTTCTATATGGGAACATCTTATGATTTAAAGGAGATTCTTTATGTGCCGACAGAAGCACATCTATGGTATCTGTATGCCATGATCCCGATCTATCTTGTGCTTCCTTTCCTGCAGGTAATGTGCCGGCATATGAATCTCAGACTGGAACAGGCATTTCTCGTTGTGACAACAGGAGCGGTACTGATGAATTACGGACTGTGGCTGTTCGGAGCAGAGGCTTACTATGATCTGCCGCTTGTCGGAGACAGAATCTACGCTTATTATGTATTTCTTGGATACTATATTTATAAGTACAGGCGTCATATCCGCCTGAGCCAGAGGACTGCGATGATCATCTGTCTCATAAGCCTTGCAGCGGCCTTTGGAACAACATGGGGAGTGACAGAAATGTATGGAAGGCACTACGAAGGAGTGCTGACCTATGCATGCCCGTTCATTGCACTGGCTTCCGCCATGTTTTTCCTGTTCATGCTGCGCCTTGGAAATGCGCATATCAGACCGGGAGAACGGGCCAAAAAAGTGATCGACCTGTTCTGCGGATGTTCCTTTGGCATCTATCTGATCCATATTTTGTTTCTCGATAACTACAAGAAATATATGGAGCCGTATGACCTGTCTGCCTGGATCGCAGTGCCCGGACTGATCATAGTGATCGCGATTGTATCTTTTGCCTGCATATGGATCATACGCAGAACAAAAATCGGGAGGAAGATCACATAAGCTTTTCCGGAATCTGACAAATAAACACGAATCTTAAGAAATTCTTTGGAATCTTATATCAGCCCCCTTTAGATTTACAGGATATCCTGTAATCATGAAAGGGGGCTGTATTTTTTATGAACATATCTGAACTTACCCATTATTTTCTCCAATACGGTGCTTTTTTCATTTATCTGATCGTACTGTTGGAATATCTGAATCTTCCGGGTTTTCCCGCCGGCGTTATCATGCCGCTTGCCGGAATCTGGGCAGCGCAGGGAGAGATCAGTTTTCCGGTTGTAATGATACTGACGGTGGCGGCGGGACTTACCGGGAGCTGGGCGCTCTACCTGCTGGGGAGATACGGCGGAAACAAGGTGCTCGGTTTTTATTTCAGGAAATTTCCGAAACATCAGCCTGTGATTGAAGAAAAGATGAGCTATCTGAGAGAGAAAGGTTGTATCGGCGTATTTGTGAGTAAACTTCTTCCCATGGTGCGCACCCTCATCTCGATCCCGGCAGGTATGGTGAAAATGGATTTCGCCAAATATACAGTGAGTTCCGTGTGCGGCATATTCTTATGGAATCTGACATTTGTCGGAGCAGGATATTTTTTCGGCGATGCGGCCATTAATTTCTTTACGTAGGAGAGGGGAGCAATTATGAAGATAGCAATGCTTACGAATAATTACAGGCCCTTTGTGGGCGGTGTGCCGATTTCGGTGGAGCGGCAGGCGCAGGAGCTGATAAAGCTGGGACATCAGGTGACAGTATTTGCTCCGATGTATGAAAGTGAGGAGAAAGAGCAGGCCGAAAGTTTCCGGGAAAAGATACTGGAAGAGGATAAGAAGGCGCCGGAACGGGTGGTGCGGTATCGTTCGCAGAAGAGAAAGATGGACAACGGGATGGTGTACCCGGGGATTTATCCTGCAGAGATATTAGCTGTGTTTGAAAGAGAAAGGTTCGACTGCATTCATGTGCATCATCCTATGTTTGTCGGACCGTGGGCATTGTGGCTGGGAAGAAAATACGGGATTCCGGTCATCTATACATATCACACGAGATATGAGGATTATCTCCACTATCTTCCATATTTCCGGATCAATGAGAGGAGCACTGCTGTTAAGAAAAAGATAGTGGAGCTGGCGCAGAACAAAGTGATCCCATCCTACATGAGATGGTTCTGCAACAGGTGTGATCTTGTGCTTGCACCGTCAGCGGGAATGCAGCAGATGATTCGAGGATATGGAGTGAATACGCCGATCGCCATATTCCCTACCGGACTGGACGGTTCATTTTTCATAAGAAATGTCAGACGATCAAAGGAGATCCGCGAACAATACGGAAAAGGAAAGCGTCATCTTCTTGTCACGGTATCAAGGCTGGAAAAAGAAAAAAACTACGGATTTCTCCTGCGGGGAATCGCGGAGCTTAAACAGGAAATAGAGGATGATTTTCATCTGCTGATCATAGGAGACGGCAGCCAGAAGGCAGAACTGAAAGTAAGAGCGTCCATCCTGGGCATACAGGATGAGGTGACCTTTGCGGGAAATGTGCCAAATGATCAGGTAAAAGATTATCTGAACGCATCGGATCTCTTCCTGTTTGCGTCGAAATCAGAGACTCAGGGAATTGTTCTGGCAGAGGCGATGGCAGCGGGAACACCGGTCGTGGCAGTGCATGCGATAGGCGCGGATGATATTATCGAAGACGGCGTGAATGGATTCCTGACAGAGGAGAGGGAAGAAGAGTGGGCCGCAAAAGCGGCCGAGGCGCTGAAAGACAATACGAACAGCAGAATGAAGAGCGCAGCGCTTATCTCTGCCGAAAATTACCGGTCCTCAAGACTTGCCATCTATGAGGAGATGCTCTACAATCAATGTGGATTCAGGAAAGGAGAAAGACTTTATGAGGATGAAGAAGATCACAGAGAACGCTCTGCAATCGCTCTTCACTAATTATCTGCGCTGGATCGAGAGGACAGTGACGATCCGGTGGGATGAAGAGAACAGCTATGGAGACAGTCAGATATTCGGGTTCTGGCATGAGGACAGCTTTTTCATGAATCTGGTCCTTGAGAAACTGGCATGTAAGACAACACCGGTAGATGTGATCGTGACTGCGGATACTCGCGGAAATTATATAGAAAATATGGTGAAAAGATGCGGGGGAAATGCACTGCGAGTGCCGGATGGGTTCAAAGCGTTTTCAGCGCTGAAAAAGATCGTTCAGGATTCCTATGAAAAAACACATTCTATCGCTGTTGCGCTGGACGGACCGCTGGGACCCAGACACGAGCCGAAGAAACTGGCGTTCTACTTATCGGAACATGCGGAAGAAGATTTTGTAGGCATCAGCCTTTCTTATTCTTCCTGCCTGCGTCTGAAGCATAGATGGGATAAATACGTGATCCCGCTGCCGTATACGACCGTCACAGTGGCAGTTAAAAATTACGGCGTGGTAAAGAAGAGCCGGATACCGGAGCTGCCCGTATCGGCGCAGGAATCCGTTTATTCAGATAAAGAAAAGAGAGAAGAGGAGACATCATGGAGACTAACAATATATTGATCGTAGAAGATGACAAGGAGATTCGGGAGGGCGTCCAGATCTACCTGCAGAGTCAGGGATATAAAGTTTTTCAGGCGGCGGACGGCATTGAAGGACTGGAGATCATTGACAGGGAAGATATTCATCTGGCTATCGTAGATATTATGATGCCCAGAATGGACGGTATCCGCATGACGATGAAATTAAGAGAAAAACATGATTTCCCGGTGATCATGCTGTCGGCAAAATCCGAGGAAGTGGATAAGATCACGGGCTTAAATATCGGGGCGGATGATTATGTGACAAAGCCGTTTACGCCTATGGAACTGATGGCGAGGGTGAATTCCCAGCTCCGGCGTTACCGGAAGTTTCTGGAGAAACTGACGCCTCAGGAAAATGTGCATGTGATCGGAGGTCTGGAGATCAACGAGGATGCAGTGGAAGTGACGATGGACGGAAAACCGGTGAAACTTACGCCTATTGAGTACAAGATACTTCTCCTTCTGGCTAAGAATCCGGGCAGGGTATTCTCATCCGAGGAGATCTATGAGCGCGTATGGCAGGAGAAAGCCATCAATACCGACACGATCATGGTGCATGTGAGAAACATAAGAGAAAAGATTGAATTGGATCCAAAGAATCCGAAATATTTAAAGGTGGTGTGGGGAGTTGGATACAAAATCGAAAAACAGCCGTAAGGCAGGTATTATTGTAGTCGTTATATTACTCAGCATCTGTTCTCTGATCATGATGTCTCAGTATGACGGGATGAAGTATGAGATGGACAGCGCTAATTCTGAGGCTACAGAAGATGCCGAGGCGCCTGTACCTTATACAAGTGCCCTCTCATCTATCAGCAGGGATCTGGCTGAGGGAAATTATCTTCTCTATAATGAATATGCCGATGAGACGGATCCGGCAGAGGTGCTGGATGAATACGGGCAGAGAAACTTTGAGCTGGCAAAAAAGTATTTCGATTATGCGGTGTTTGACAGTGAAGGACAGCAGCTTCTAAAAAATGTGGATGAGGAGACTGCAGAGAGACTACAGATGAACAGCGAGGAAGATGCAGGCTATGCATTCCGGGCCCATTATGACTTTTCGGAAAACGGGGAACTCTCTTCTGTCCAGGTCGACGGAACAGCGTTAAGTCCAGAGGAAGAATACAGTCTGGAATCGGATTATGTGACTTCTGCCCAGGAGGTGGAATATGGTGAGGAGATTTCAAGTATTGCGGAGCCAAAAGGCATTACTGTCATCTATGGGATGAGTCAGGAATATCTGAATGTGTTTACAGAGGCATACGCAGAGGACAATTGGGAAGATGATTCTGTTCCATATTACAGTGTGCGGGATACTCTCCGCTACAGTGATACACTGGATCCCCTGTGCTGGGTAGTGATTGCCGCAGCCCTGCTTCTTCCGGCCAGGAGAAAGCTGGATATCAGTGAGATGAAGCTGTTTGATGTACCGTTTGAAGTTCCGATTCTTGTGTGGCTGTTCATATATATTACCTATTTGAATGCACTTCCGGCAAGAATTGTAGATCAGACAGTGGAGAACAGTCTGCTTCCGGGAATGGGGCACGGTATGGAGATTATTGCGGCGATTATTAACTTCGCAATGTGGTTTTTCGTTTTCGGACTGGTATTCTGGAGCGTGACTTCCCTTCGGGCAATGATCCGCATGAAAGGCGCGTACTGGCGTGACAGGACACTGACAATGAAGTTGATCCGCCATTACCGCGGCCGGGGGACAGAGAGCGACGAGGAGATGGTGAGAAAGGCAGGCGGCATCCTGAAGAGAATTAAGGCATTCTTCGCAAAACAATATGACGCGCTGCAGCATATTGATTTCCGTGAGAAGACGAACCGGACGATCTTAAAGATCGTGATCGTCAATTATATCATCCTGGCCAGCGTATGTTTCCTCTGGTATTATGGAACACTGGCGCTGATCATTTACTCTGTGATCCTGTTTTTCTTCCTGAAAAAATATGTGAAAGATCTGCAGGAGAAATACAAGCTTCTGTTGAAGTCCACAAATCAGCTGGCGGAAGGTCATCTGGACGTGCCTATCGAGGGAGACGTCGGTCTGTTCAACCCGATGCAGGACGAGCTGAAAAAGATTCAGAAGGGCTTCAAGAAAGCAGTGGAAGAAGAGGTTAAAAACGAGAGGATGAAGACAGAACTGGTAACGAATGTATCCCATGATCTGCGGACCCCTCTGACAGCGATCATCACATACACTGATCTTTTGAAAAATGAGAAGGACGAAGAAAAGAGGAAAGAGTACATCGATGTGCTCGAAAGAAAATCCCTGCGTCTGAAAGTGCTGATCGAAGATCTTTTTGAGATCAGTAAGGCGGCAAGCAAGAGCGTTGTCATGCACTATATGAAAGTGGATATTGTGGATCTTATAAAACAGGTCGGGCTGGAGAATGACAGCAAAATCAAAGAGGCGAATCTTGACTTCCGCTGGAAGCTGCCGGAACATAAGCTTGTCATGTGGCTGGACAGCCAGAAGACATACCGCATTTTTGAGAATCTGATCGTCAATATCACGAAATATGCGATGCCCCATACCCGGGTCTATATAGAGATGACAGAACAGGAAAATGATGTACACATTTCCATGAAAAATGTCTCAGCAGCAGAGCTGAACTTTGATACCGAGGAGATTACAGATCGTTTTGTCCGGGGAGATGTTTCGAGAAATACGGAGGGTTCCGGACTTGGTCTTGCGATCGCCAAGAGTTTTATCGAACTGCAGCACGGTACGTTGAAGATATCTACGGAGGCCGATCTGTTCAAAGCGGATATTACGCTGCCGAAGCTTGATATCCCGCCGGAGGAAGAACAGAGGCAGCAGGCTGAGAAAGAGGCTGAGGCAGCCGGAGAGCGGGGAGCGGCAGATGCCGAAGGGGCTGCGCAGGCATAGAATAAAAAGTAACACGATATCTGATTGGTGTAAAGAATCCCGGCAGGGGAGTTACTCTGCCGGGATTTTATGGTACAATGACTGCATATAGCGGCGATTCATTTTCCGCGATGGCATCGCAGCAGAAAAAATGATAGGGAAAAGGAGAAAAAAGTATGAAGTATGAGATTAAAGGAAACGAACTGCCGGTAGTGATCTGCTATCTGGAAAACGGAGAAACTATGATTACAGAGCGCGGTTCTATGAGCTGGATGTCACCGAATATGAAGATGGAGACAACTTCAAACGGCGGGATCGGGAAAGCACTGGGCAGGATGTTCGCCGGGGAGGCGCTTTTCCAGAACCGGTATACGGCACAGGGCGGCAACGGGATGATCGCGTTCGCTTCCAGTTTTCCCGGACAGATCAGACCATGGGAGATCGGCCCGGGCAATGAAGTAATTGTTCAGAAATCCGGTTTCCTTGCGGCCGAAGAAAGTGTAGAACTGTCTGTTTTCTTCCAGAAAAAGCTTGGAGCAGGCTTATTTGGCGGAGAGGGATTTATCATGCAGAGACTTTCCGGACAGGGAATGGCGTTCCTTGAATTTGACGGACATGTGGTGGAATACAATCTGCAGCCGGGGCAGCAGATCGTAATCGACACCGGATATCTGGCGGCAATGGATGCAACCTGCCAGATGGATATCAAGAGCGTGCCTGGGCTTAAGAACATGGTATTCGGCGGAGAAGGAATCTTTAATACCATTATCACCGGACCGGGCCGGGTGTGGCTGCAGACAATGCCGCTTTCGGGCGTTGCGGCGGAGATAATGAAATTCATGCCGTCCACAAAATAAAAAGTTGTGTTTGTCGGACTGAATGCCGATGATATAAGGTACGAAAACAGACGGAGATGAGGTACGGGAATACTTCTTTGAGATGACCGGCATGTGCTTCAGGCTCCGCTCCATAATCTGAGAAAAATTAAAGGGTCTGAAATCTGATTAAAGACAAAGCCGCAAAATGAATAACTCGCCTTCGGCTCAAACAATCCATTTTGCGGCTTAACATCAGCTTCCAGACCCTTAACTTTTTCTAGCAGATTATTCCGAAGTCGCCTTCTTCACATACCGATCATCTCTTTTCAAGTCTTCCTGCACCCCATTTCCGTCCGTTTTCTACTTCATCGAATCCGGCAGTCATTTCGACAAAACTGAAAGTGGAAGAAACCGGCTGAAATTGGGACATAGTCGATAAAGTTGACTCTTACGATCAATTTCTAGTAAATCCGTGATTGTCGGAGAGACATTTCCGATTGGATGAGTGCAGAAAATCAGTCGAATACAGCCCTTTTGATGAACCTTGCGAGACGTGCGGGGAGGGGGCTGACGGTGACTGTGGAGGAGAATTAGATATAGTTAAAGCCTGTGGTGCGGCGTTGATCAGGGAAAGGAGGTTGTTTGAACGAAGTGTGTTCTTCCTTTCCCTGATCGCTTTTAGTCGTATCGCAGGATTGTTACTATATCTTATGCTCTGTAACCGGAGCCGGAAGCATCCCTCCCCGCACGTCCCGGATACGTGAGTCAACCCACTGTATCCGATTGATTTTCGGACAATTTATCATAGAATATCACTCCGACAAACACGAATTATACAAAAATCCTGTTGTGGCGGCAGATTTCATGATAGAATGTACGCAGAAGCGGCAAAACGGACTTTGTTGTCTGCTTTACGCCGGTTTACGCAGAAAAGGAGGGTGAGTATGCCGGAGAGAAGATATGACGCACAGGCTGTGATAAATGAGGTGGAAAAAGCAGTTGTAGGCAAGAGAGATGTGCTGATGAAGATCATGACAGCGATCCTTGCCGGAGGACACATATTGATAGAGGATATACCGGGAACGGGAAAGACAACCATGGCGCTTGCATTTTCGAAGGCTATGAGTCTGAAAGCACAGAGAGTGCAGTTTACGCCGGATGTACTGCCTTCGGATCTGACGGGATTTACGGTTTACCGGAAAGAGACGGGAAAGTTTGTGTATCAGCCGGGAGCTGTTATGTGCAATCTGCTTCTTGCCGATGAGATCAACAGGACATCTCCAAAGACTCAGTCCGCTCTGCTGGAAGTTATGGAGGAACAGCAGGTTACAGTGGATGGAGTAACAAGAAAAACAGGGGAGCCGTTTATCGTGATCGCCACGGAGAATCCGGCGGGGTCCGCCGGAACCCAGCTTTTGCCGGAGTCTCAGCTTGATCGGTTTATGATCTGTGTCAGTATGGGGTATCCTACTGTTGAGGAAGAGATGGAGATCATGAGAAGGAGTCAGGCGGAAGACCGGACAGAGGGAATCGTTCCCGTCCTTGATGCTCCCACATTGCTTGAGATGATCAGAGATGCCAGAGAGATCTTCATGCATGATAAAATATGCCGATATATCGCCGAACTGGCAAAGGCCACAAGGGAAAATGAATGGACGGAGCTGGGGTTAAGCCCGAGAGGAACGGTGGCGCTGACTGCTATGGCGAAGGCGTGCGCGTATCTGAAAGGCCGTGCCTATGTAGTGCCCTCTGATGTGGAAGAGGTCTTCCCCTGTGTGGCGGCTCACAGAATTATCCTAAACATGAAAGCTAAGGTGGGGCATATAAAGGTCGAAGAGACGATCAGGCAGATCCTGGAAAATACAGAGAAACCCGCAATCAGGAACAGGCGGTAAAGACTATGATAAGAAGAACAGCAGGATATTTGGCGGTGCTTCTGGCTACGATATATTTGTTCTTTATGTATGATGCGCCGGCCCTTTCCGGCATACTGGTATTTTTTCTGATCTATCCGGTTGTCTCCGCTGCTTATCTCGCGGCTGCGGGGAGAAAGGCGGTTCCGGTGCCTGACCGGATCCCGCCGCTGGGGGAGAAGAATAAGGAGATAAAGGCGGGGATATCGCTTAGAAACATTTCTGCCAGGGTAAGCCTGCGGTATGAGTGCGTGATGGAAATAAGAGACGGAAGCGGGAGAAAATGCGGGAAGAAACGTTCCCGCGGGATGCTTTTGCCGGGAGCGGAAGATACTGCATGGTTCGTATTTGAGACAGACCGGTGCGGGATAATGGAGATTGGCATTGACTGTGTGAAGATCTATGATTTCCTGGGGATCTTTTACAGGAAAGTAAAGTGGAAGAAAACGGCCCGGATCAAGATCATGCCGGACTTTGAGCTTATGCCTCTGGAAATCACACGGAAAACGAGAGAATTTCAGGCGGATGCGCAGGAATTCTCACAGCAGCGGAGGGGTGATGATCCGTCGGAGATCTATCAGGTCAGGGAATACCGGGAGAGGGATTCCTTAAAAGACATTCACTGGAAACTGAGCGCGAGGGAAGAGGAACTGATGGTAAAAGAGAGGGGATTTCCGCTGGGGTGTGTAATCCTGATCTATATTGATTACCGGAAAACGAAACAATCTGCGGATGGATTTTCAAAAATGCTGGAGACTGCTGCTTCACTGTCTGTTACTTTGACAGAAGAAAAATGTATCCATATGGCGGCATGGTATGAGGAGAAAAACGAACGAATCGTCAGATGGAGAATCTCAGATGAGGAGAGCACCTGTGATATGATCTGGAATCTTTTGGAAATACAGCCGTATCAGGACGTGCAGAAGGAAAGAGTATGCTATGACGATACATTCCGGGGCCGGGAATTTGCCTGCGTTGTGACGATAGACGGAAACGGAAGAATGAAAAAAGACGGAGAGACGTTTGAGTTCCTCAGACTGTGACAGGGCAGCAGAGAAACCGGCGGGGCAAAGACAGGAGAGAGGGAGATGAAAAAAAGCCGTTCGGGGATAAAGATATATCGGACCTTACCGTCCGAGAGAAAGAGGAGCAGGGTCAGTCTGCCCTTTTTCTGTTTTCAGACAGGAGTGCTGTGCCTTTTAATGATCCTGTGGTGGAATGCATTCCTGGATGTTTTTGCCATGCCCTTCGATAAAGTCCGGCTGTATGGGTGCACTGCTGCGGTGATCCTTTTGTTAGGAGTGTCTGAAAGAAGATTTGGGTGGAAAGCAGGAGTGGCAGGACTCGTGGCAGCGGCGGCAATCCTATGGTATAACCGGGATATTGTTGTTGAACTATACAACTGGACTGTGGAAAATCATGAGGTCGTGCTCCATGGTTATACTTCCGGCGAAGCGTCTTTTAGTTATATTGCCGTGCTGTTTACCATTCCTGTTCTGAATGTGTTGTTGTCTGTGCAGAGAAGCGGCAGAGGAAAAGGCTGGGCGGGTATTATCCTATGTGCGCCTTTTATCGCGTCCGCCTGTGCCGGAGTATTTCAGACGGTTCTGCCGGCATGGATGCTTGTGATGGCGGCAACGGCATATTTTGTGACTGCCGTACCATATGACAGAGTAAGTTCCGGGAACAGGATATTTCTGTGGAAGTATGCTGTCCTGTCTTTCCTGGCGTGCATCGTTCTGGGAGGTCTGTCATATGGAACAGGGCGATTTCTGGATGCGGGAAGAAAAACAGAAGACAGCTTTTATTTTCAGGCAAGAGGAGCAATCAGATCGGAAGTGATCGGAAGGGTGGAAGATGTGCTTTACGGTTCGCCGCAGAAAGAACCGAATGCCGCCGATACTGAAGAAACCGCGGAAGAAACGGAGATGGAAGACAACGTTTTTGAAAATCCGTCTTATGCGGACGAATTTGGAACGGAGGATCAGGATGATCTTACAGGAATTGAGCGTGAAACATGGGCGGGAGAGCTGTCAATAGCAGAGAGCGGAATGACAGATCTGAACAGTCTTGCGCGTTTTGAGCCTTCGGAAGGTGAGCCCGGAACGATCTCAGTGGAAGAGAGACCTGAGGGTACGGTATACCGTGCCCAAAGCTGGGGATACAACTATATAGATAATTCCTGGATCATGTCCGATACACCGCCGTCTGAAGAAGAGAGTCTGCTTTTCCCGCTGGATATCTATAACACACTGTCAGATTTATGTAGCTGGAATGTAGATTCCTTAGAGGAAGTGAGCCGGAACATCAGCAGGGAGCTTTCTGAACGCGCCGTGTATGACACGAACCCGGGAGCGGTACCGGCAGGCAAAGAGTTCCTGGAATACTTTCTGTTTGAGAACCATAAAGGATTCTGCGTTCATTTTGCAACGGCTGCCACGCTGATGTACCGGTACTGCGGGTATTCCGCAAGATATGTGGAAGGATACGCCGTGCCGGCGTCTGCATTTCATCAGAATGAATCCGGAGAATATGAAGCTCAGGTCACTGGTGCGATGGGGCACGCGTGGTGTCAGGTATATAATGAGCAGACTGGTGAATGGCTGGATATGGAACATACGCCTCCTGCGCCGGACGACGCCTCCGGACAGCCGCCTGCCGCAAGCATCCGGGATGAGATGACTGTCAGGGAAAGGATCATGTATGATATATTCCCTGTTCTGATTCCGGTATGCTTTGCAGTCGCTCTGTGTGTAATTCTTTTCTTCGGTCAGGCGGCAGTGCGGACAGCAGGACGGAAACAGCGGTTCCGGAAGAAAAAAGGCGGAGAGGGCATAAGGGAGATGTATGATGCTGTCATTAAGACTGCCGTTTATCAGGGAATGAAGATCAAAGATCCCCTCAGAGAAGGTATTTCAGAAGAACTGTATACGGAATATCCCGAGATTGAGGCAGAAGAGTGGGAGTGGATGTATAAATGTGTGATGGAGAGCATGTTTTATCATCTCGGCGATGAGAAGGATACATGGGCTAAAATGCGGGGATTTTACAGAAAATTCAGGGAAAATGCTGTCAGTCGGATGAGCCGGGGAGAAAGATGGCGCTATAAATATGTTCTATGTCTGTAAATAAACCGGTAAAACAGGATGAAAACGGAACACAGCAAAAAATGGATTTTACTGCGTTCCTTTTTTTTCAGTCCGGCCGATCAGAAGCGGAAATCTCTTCGGTTATCCTGTTCGATCAGTCTTAAATTCTCAAGTACAACAGCCCGTGCCTTTTCATTCGGTACGTTGAGCACTTCTTTGTCGATCAGTTTGTCACCGATTGCTTTTGTCTCGGGTGACGCGTAATCCATCAGATACTCTTTGAGCGTCATAAGTGCATTGGGATGGCAGCAGTTCTGGATCTGGCCGCTCTTGCACAGCGACATGAACCGGTCGCCGGTGCGTCCCTCGCGGTAGCATGCGGTACAGAAGCTGGGGATGTAGCCCATCTCCATGAGCCAGCGAACGACTTCATCCAGCGTACGGTTGTCGCTGACGTCAAACTGTTCGGACTTCTCATCCTCCGGCTCCGGCTCATAGTAGCCGCCAACGCTTGTTCTGGAACCGCCGCTGATCTGGGAGATACCAAGGTGAAGGACACGCTCTCTTGTCTTCTGGCTCTCTCTGGTGGAGATGATCATGCCGGTGTATGGAACTGCGATGCGGATGCAGGCAACGATCTTGGCAAATGTGTCGTCGTCGATGCCGTTGTCGAAATCATCCGGATTGATGTCGTCCGCATGTTTCAGTCTGGGCACGCTGATCGTATGCGGACCTACGCCAAATGCTGCTTCCAGATGCTCTGCGTGCATCAGAAGCCCTGCAAATTCATAGCGGTATTTGTCCAGCCCGAAGAGAACGCCTAAGCCTACGTCATCGATGCCGCCCTCCATGGCGCGGTCCATGGCCTCTGTATGGTAGTTGTAATCATGCTTCGGCCCTGTCGGGTGAAGCTCCAGATAACTCTCCTTGTGATAAGTCTCCTGAAACAGGATGTAGGTACCGATCCCGGCTTCCTTGAGGAGACGGTAATTGTCAACAGTGGTCGCTGCAATGTTGATATTTACACGTCGGATAGCTCCGTTTTTGTGCTTGATACTGTAGATTGTCTCAATGGATTCCAGATAGTAATCCATCGTATTTCTCACCGGATCCTCGCCGGCTTCCAGAGCAAGACGCTTGTGTCCCATGTCCTGAAGAGCGATAACTTCTCTTCTGATATCCTCCTGTGAGAGCTGTTTTCTCGGGATATGCTTGTTCTTTGCATGGTACGGGCAGTAGGTGCAGCCGTTGATGCAGTAGTTGGACAGGTACAGGGGTGCGAACATTACGATGCGGTTGCCGTAAAAGTCCTTTTTTATCTGTTCCGCTAACTTGTAGATCTCCTGATTTTTCTCTTCGATAGGACAGGCAAGAAGTACGGATGCTTCCCTGTGTGAGAGCCCCTTTCTCTTTTTCGCTTTCTCGATGATGGAATCGATGAGCTCGACATTTTCTTTGTTCTCGTCTGCGTAGGCGAGCGTCTCGAGGATTTCCTCATGGTTGATAAAATCATCTGCACATTTTGAATTTACGTCATACATTGTATTGTCCTCCTTTTGTAAAAGTTAATTATATGTTTAATGAGTCGCCGCGGCTGACCGCGATATGGTAACCGATTTTTTCCATCCGGCCTTTCAGATGATTCAGGCTCTCGGCGGCTTCGTCTCCGGTACAGATCTTATTGTCGTAGAGAAGATATTTCTCCCGCACCTGTATAGGAGAGAGATTCGGCATAACGACATTTGCCCCTGCGAGAATCCCCTTTTCCCTGCCATCAGGATCGATGGTACCGAGCGCAGTAGTGGCAGGAAGAAGTACGCGGGGAAGAAGAAGCCGGATCAGACCGAGCATAAAAAGCGTCAGTTCTACTGTTCCGCCGGGAGCATCTGCAAAAGGGGTATCATGGTGCGGAACAAAAGGACCGATCCCCACCATCTGGGGGTTCAGCCTGGCTAGGAAAAGCATGTCGTCCGCCAGGTTTTCCGGTGTCTGGAAGGGCGCTCCTACCATGAATCCGGTTCCTACCTGATATCCGATCTTCTTCAGATCCCACAGGCATTTCTTTCGATGAGAGGAACTCATCTGCGGGGGATGGAGCCTGCTGTAATGATCTCCGTCATAAGTCTCGTGGCGGAGCAGATACCGGTTGGCTCCTGCTTCGTAAAGCCGTTGATAGCTTTGGCGGGAACGTTCTCCTACTGAGAGGGTTATAGCACAGTCGGGGAAACTGTTTCGTATTTCCGAAATGACGTCGCAGAGTCTCTCATCCGTGAACCATCCGTCCTCGCCGCCCTGGAGTACAAATGTACGAAAGCCCAGTTCATAACCTTGATCACAGCAGCAGAGGATGTCTTCTTTTGAGAGCCGATAGCGCTGCGCGTTTGTATTGCTTTTGCGAATGCCGCAATAATAACAGTCATTCTTACAATAGTTGGTAAATTCGATCAGCCCGCGGATATAGACGTCGTGTCCGTAGTGCTGGATCCGTACCGCCCTTGCCAGCTCAAAGAGATATTCAGCGGCTGCGGGAGTGCGCTCACGTATGAGCTCGACCCATTCGCCGCGCTTCAGCTTTCGGGTCAGGCAGAGCTTGTCGATCAGCGCTTTTATTTTTTGTTCTCTCTCACCTGGCGTCATATATTTTTCCCATAGATCGTTTTTGTGCTGACGCCGGGCAGCATCCCCAATTTGCCTGACAGAGCACTTATGATATTATTTGGCGCATCCATGGCTATACTTATGACATGGATGCCTTTTTCCCGGTATGGGATTCCCATTCTGCCGATCACATAATCCCCGTACTCGCTCAGCAGATGATTCAGCTCATCGACAGAATCCCTTGATTCGAGGATGATGCCGATGAGAGCGATTCTTGTCTCCATGAAAACCTCCTTTTCCGGCTGCAGAGTCCGTCAAATGTCCACGCATGCAGGTCTGTGATCCGCCTGCCGGGCTTATTCGCGTAAAAATGGCGCCTTTACGGCGCCATAATATCAAAAGTAAAGAGGGATTTCCCTCTGTAGCACTTCCGGTATGCGCGCCTTATTGCTCAGGACATATAGTTACAGCCTTTGCAGTCAGAACGTTTGTCTCAACCAGTATAACATGACGCCGCTCAGGATACAAGAATCACTGATTGATTTTCTTTTGCCCTCGGGCTACAATAGGGAAAGGAGGAAACAGCTATGTCAGAAGTAAGAAAACATATTGTATTTCACGGAAGAGTGCAGGGCGTAGGCTTCCGCTATACTGCAAAATATATGGCTCAATCACTTGAACTGACAGGGTGGGTGAGAAATGAGTATGACGGAACCGTCACCATGGAAGTGCAGGGCAGGGAAACGCTGATCAATAAGCTGCTTGTCAGGCTCAACCATGACAGGTTTATAACCATCGAATGGATGGACACAGAGGAAATCCCTCTCGTAGATACCGAGAGAAGCTTTTCAGTGAGATAGAAGAGGAGAAGACAGAAAAATGAAAGAAAAAAGCATGAAATTAGGATTTATCGGAACAGGAAATATGGCAGGCGCCATCATGGGCGGTATTATAAAAAACGAGATCTTCAGACCGGATGAGATCATCGGTGCGGATATCTCCCCGGCAGGACGGGAGCGGGTGAAAGAGACTTACGGGATCCATGTGACGGACAGCAACTGCGAGGCGGCAGAGAATTCAGAAGTACTGATCCTCTCTGTAAAACCCCAGTTTTATGCAGATGCTATATCCGAGATAAAAGACTGTATCAGCGAAGAGCAGCTTATCATAACGATCGCACCGGGGAAAACGCTTGAATGGCTGGAACAGCAGTTCACAAAGCCGGTGAAGATCGTGCGCACCATGCCGAACACCCCGGCTCTCGTAGGAGAGGGAATGACTGCAGCATGCACAAACCAGTACGTGACAGAAGAGGAAAAAGAGTATGCGCTTAAGATTCTCAGCTCTTTTGGAAAAGTGGAAGTCATACCGGAGCATCTGATCGATGCTGTAGTGGCAGTGAGCGGAAGTTCACCGGCCTATGTGTTTATGTTCATCGAGGCAATGGCGGATGCTGCCGTAGCCGAGGGAATGCCAAGGCCCCAGGCATACCAGTTTGCTGCTCAGGCGGTGTATGGAAGCGCAAAGATGGTACTGGAGACAGGAAAGCATCCAGGCGAATTAAAGGATATGGTATGCTCCCCTGCAGGAACAACCATTGAAGCAGTGCGGGTGCTTGAGGAAAAAGGATTCCGCAGCGCCGTGATCGAAGCGATGAAAGCGTGCGCGGATGTGTCGAGAAATATGTAAAAAGCAGAAAAAGAGGATTGATAATTATGTATGATATTGGAATTATAGGCGGGGGAACCGCCGGAATGACAGCGGCCATATATGGACAGCGCGCAGGAAAACAGACAGTTATCATTGAAGGCAGTACGTTCGGCGGACAGATCACCTCATCCCCCAATGTAGAAAACTATCCCGGTATTGCCAGCGTAAGCGGAAGTGAATTCTCCATGAACCTTCTGGATCAGGCAACGAAACTGGGAGCTGAGACGGTGATGGAACAGGTGACCGGAATCCGCGACGAAGGAAAGGTAAAGGTAATCCAGACTGCGGGAAAGGAATATCCTTGCAGAAGCATCATACTTGCGACCGGGGTGACCCACCGCCATCTGGGAGTACCGAATGAAGAACGCCTGACAGGCGCAGGAGTCTCCTACTGCGCAACGTGCGACGGCATGTTCTTCCGCGGGAAAGACGTGGCTGTAGTCGGCGGCGGAAGCACAGCCCTGCAGGACGCTGAATTCCTTGCAAATTACTGCAATAAAGTCTATCTGATCCACCGCAGGGATGAGTTCCGGGGCGAAGACAGTATCGTAAAACGCCTTGAAGGAAAAGAAAACGTAGAGTTTTTGCTGAGCATGACGGTAAAAGAAATCATCGGCGATGCCATGGTTGAGGGATTGATCCTCAATAATAAAAAAACAGGAGAGGAGTCCAGACTGTATGTCTCCGGCGTATTCATTGCCGTAGGACAGATCCCTAAGAATGAAATGTTTGCAGATACCGTAAAGCTCGACGGCAGCGGCTTCATACTTGCAGCCGAGGACTGTATCACATCACATCCGGGAATCTTTGCCGCAGGAGACTGCCGAACAAAGGAAGTAAGACAGCTCACCACAGCGGCAGCCGACGGAGCAGTGGCAGCGCTGGCGGCGTGTAAATATATAGCGGAATAAATTCGTGTTTGTTCCAGAGATTATGTAATATTCCGGGGAGAAAATATCAGATCGATCAGCGGACGCAAAAAAAGACGGAACTGCATCGCCATGCCGGCCCGCTCTACCTCAAAGATTTGAATGGATGTAACGGAGAAAGGAAATGCTCGTTCATTGGTACTCGCATTTCCTTTCTCCTAACATCCAGAACAAATGCTTTTCGGAACGCTCCTGCCTTGACGCATGGCTCACGCAGTTCCGTCTTTTTTGCTGGTTCATCCGATCGATAGATTTCCCATCCTATAATCGCAACAATCTCTTAACAAATACTCATAGAAACGGGAAGAGGTCGGAGCTGGTCGATAACGCTCCCCTTTCTTCCCGTTTTTACGAATGTTTGTTTATAGGATACACTGTAGATAATCAGAAAATCTGACGTCTGATACGCCAGCTGAGAGAAACGGATACTGTATCAGCCATGCATTAAGGCAGGAGCGTTCCGAATACACCTGGTTTTCACTGTTAAAAAAAGGAAATGCGAGTTCCAATGAACGAACATTTCCTTTTTTGTTACAGGGATCCCAGGGGATGAGGAGGAGCGGGCCGGCATGGCGTTACAGTATCCGCTTCTCTCAGCGTCCGCAATTCAGACCCTGTCAGTTTTTCTGTTTTTGCTGGATCTTATATAACAAACACGAATTTAATCCTGAAACATCTTCATCCCCATCCACTGTTTCATATGATCGATCATCTTCGCATCGGGCTCGATATAGATGCAGACATTTTTCTGATCCATAGGCATCATGATAGCATATGCCTTTCCGGACGGATTGCCTGAGCTGTAATCGTACACTTTATCCGGTTTATATGAGTGTAATCTCGGAGATCCTTTCGGCGCAATGATCTCTGCGCTCTGGATATCCAGATTTTTCAGCCGTTTACGTTTTGATTTGTTGTAGATAGCATCGATCTGCAGATCGTGGTTGAGTATGATATATTCATATTCTACATTAAGCTTCGGAAAGACGAAATAATATGCAAGAACTGCCAGGATAACGGCGATCACAAATGACAGGATTCCGATAAAAGGCATCCCAAGCACTGCCACTGCCACGATCACAAGGATTATCAGGATGCGGAGCGGAAGGTCATATGGTTTTGGTCTGCGGGCTATAAGCTGTTCATATAATGCATCGTTCATAGTTAATGGTTCCTTTCTGATTGTAAATAATTCAGCACCATGATAGCAATCTTAAAGGTCATAGCGTCCTCGAAGAGCCGGACGTCAAGACCGGTGCGCTTCTGGATCTGTTCCAGACGGTAGATCAGCGTGTTGCGGTGCATGTGCAGCTGACGGGAGGTCTCTGCAATATTGAGATTATTCTGGAAGAACCGGTTGATCGTTCCAAGAGTCTCTTCATCGAAAGCTTCGGGCACATCATCTCCGAAGATCTCTTTGAGAAAATTCTCGCAAAGAGATACCGGGAGTTGATAGATCAGCCTTCCGATGCCCAGTTCATTGTAGGGAAACACGGTCTGTTCCGAGTAAAAGAGTTTTCCTACTTTCAGCGCCAGGCTTGTCTCGCGGAATGCTTCCGGCAGATCGGCCAGACTCTCGAATACAAAACTGTAGGATAGCTGTACCTGGGCAAGAGCTTCTGTGTTCAGCGTATCCACGATCGTGCGGGCAATGCGCCGGCTGTCGTCCGCTTTTTCGCCGGACTTTACAGGACGCAGCAACGCAAGCGTATTCTCTGAGACAGGTACGAGATAGGCCTTGGTCTGTGAGGGAAACATATTTTTCAATATTTCAGCCATTGTCTCATCGATATGTCTGGACTCCAGCAGGAACAGGACTCGCTTGTCTTCCGGATTAATATGGAGACGATTCGCCCGTTCGGCAATATCGTAAGCGGGAATCCCACCGGTCATCAATCCCTGTAGAAAGTCAGTCTTATTGTATTTTTCTTTATAAGCTGTGCACAGACAGCGAATCTGATTGACCGCCTGTTCCGCCGCTTCCGGGGAATCAGCGGACACTTCCATAGAAACGCCGGTGATTCGTTTAAGTTCTGCAAGTGCCTTTGTGAGCTCCTGTGTTTGATCCATTCGTCCTCTCCGTTTTGCCTGAATAAAAAGGCTGCACTCGTTACCAAGTGCAGCCCCTCATATTATGATAGATAAGCGGTAAGCTTGCCGGTCAGGCTGACCAGCGGTGAATAGCATCTTTGCTGCCGCTCAGCTGCTATCCCAATTTTAAAGCATTAGTTTGTAATCGTCAA
>DWYB01000050.1 GCA_019118885.1 Candidatus Mediterraneibacter surreyensis
GTTCCGTAATCTGGGAAAGACGTAAAAAGAATGGGATACGGCTAAGGACAATTTCAAAGCGGAAGATTCGCCTGCGGCTCAGGCATCCGCTTTGAAATTAACGCCGCATCCCATTCTTTTAAGTCTTTCCAACAGATTACTCCAAGTCACCGTCGCCATATCCCCGTGCTGAATACGTCTTCGAAACCTGCGCTTCACTGTTTTCGGACGTGTATCCAATCGGCCGGCTCCCCGCAAATACAGATTTCCTACCAAAGTTTCTTGTAGATCTGTATCACATCTGCCTTGCTCGGCACTCTGGGGTTTGTCGCGGTGCACGCGTCTTCCAGCGCTGCGTCCGCCATATGGTCGATGGCCTTGAAATACTCTTCCTCTGTGATCGTTCCCATCTGGGAGATCGACAGCGGGATGTCCATCTCTTTTAACATGAACTGTACCCAGTTTACGAGTGACCTTACTGTCATGATCTTGTTATAGCTGCTCAGCCCGAGGATCTGCGCCACTGTGGAGTAACGCTTCACTGCCGGGAGATATTCAGAGCGGCTCTTGCTGTGTTTGTTGATATCACTGTTGAATTCAATGATATGCGGCAGGAGCATCGCGTTCGCGCGTCCGTGCGGGATGTGGAACGTAGCTCCGAGCTGATGCGCCATGCCGTGGTTCAGTCCGAGTGACGCACAGTTAAATGCAAGTCCTGCCAGGCAGGATGCGGAATGCATCTTCTGGCGCGCGTGCGTATCATTCCCGTCCAGGTATGCCCTTAAAAGGAATACGCCGCAGATCTCGATCGCCTTCTCTGCGAGCGCGGTCGAGAAATCATTTCTGTTTGTGCTGACACATGCTTCAAGAGCGTGTGTAAACACATCCATCCCCGTATCTGCCGTGATCGACGGCGGAACGCTCTTTACCAGCTCCGCGTCCAGGATCGCCTCGTCCGGCATCATGTCTCTTGATACGAGCGGATATTTCACCTGTTCTGCCGGATCCGTGACTACCGCAAAGGAAGTTACCTCTGATCCTGTCCCGCTCGTTGTGGGGATCGCGATCAGTCCGACCTCTGCATAGTGGTCTACCCTCAGGGCAAACTCACGGATCGACTTCGATGAATCGATGGCTGAGCCGCCGCCTACCGCCACGATCGCGTCCGGCCGGTACTCGAGCATCTTTTTGACGCCTTCACTGATCTTTTCGATCGGCGGATCCGGCACAACATCCTTAAAGATCTCGAACTCTTTATTCCCCTTCCGAAGAGGCTCTGTCACAAGCTCGATCATCTCACCCTGGGCGATGAACGGATCTGTCACGATCAGTACTTTCTGATATGGGATCTCCGCCAGACGGTCCAGCGCCTGATCCCCGAAAAATATTTTTGTCTTAATATCAAAGCTCTTCATAGCTGTCCTCTCTATTCAGAATAAATGCATTTTATTCCTGACTCTTTAAATGTCCTGAGCCACCTGTCCTCCGGCTTTTCGTCTGTGACCACCATTGTAAGGTCATCCAGAGGACCGATATTGGTAAATGCAGTCTTGTCGAATTTACTGCTGTCGACCGCCAATATCTTCTCCGTCGCGGATGCCAGCATTGTCGCCTTGTTATTCGCGTGGAGTTCATCCGAATCTGTCATGCCCGCGTCAGCATCGACCCCTTTGCAGGAGATGATCGCCTTATCCACGTGATAAGACCGGATCGCCTTATCTGTCTGCGGACCCACAAGAGCAAAAGACCCTTCCCTGGACGCCCCGCCTGTCGACATGACTGTCCAGTCCTGGGCGTCAAACAGCTCGATGATGATCTCGATCGAATTTGTAATAACAGTCAGGTTCTTTTTCCCTTTCTCCTGCAGTGCTTTTGCAATATACACCGCCGTGGAGCTCGCGTCCAGCATGATGCTGTCCCCGTCCTTCACGATCCGGCTCACCAGCTCTGCAATGCGCTGCTTCCCTACGATATTGCGGTTCTTTCTGATGTTAAACGGCAGTTCGATATTGACATTTTCATTAATGACAGCCCCGCCGTAACTTTTGATCGCATATCCGTCATTTACCAGCTTTTCAAGGTCTCTTCGGATCGTCTCCTCCGAGACATCATAGATCTGGCTCAGTTCACTTACAACAACTCTTCTGTCGGTCTGCAGTTTTTCCAGGATCTCATTTCGTCTCTCTATCGCAAGCATATCGCTGCCTCCTGTTTATGCCAAAACAGGCCCTCCGGCCGCTCTGCTCAATTTCCGGCGGTTTCATTACGCCGCTGTGATGCAGGGATAAGCAGGGGAGAGCCTGTCTGTTTTATAGCATATTATAAAATTGCATCGCGGATCTGGGCATCCGGGTGAGCGATAACGGAAGAATCGAGGAACATTCCTCTGTCCTTCACTGCTTCCTTTGCCCTCTCGATCGCTGCTTCAACAGCAGCTACTTCTCCTGTCAGGAGCATGTATGATTTTCCGCACATACCTCTTGCGATACGCAGCTCGATCAGGTCTACGATGGCTGTCTTTGCCGCCTCATCCGCTGCCACGATAATGGATGCCGCATCATATGTCTCAAAGATGCCCAGCGCAGATACGTCTTCAATCTTTGCTGCTCCATAGATCGCCGGGAAAATAGATTCATGCGGGTTTCCGAGCACAAAACTGTCGATCAGATGGAAGCCGTGCAGCTCTCTGGCGTTGTCTACCGCTGCTTTTACGGCACTCAAGTCACCTGTAATGATCGCAATATATTTGCCCGGACATACGGTCTGAGCTTCGATTATGCTGACTTCAGAGGTCTTTACCATGGCGTCCGCCGCGGTGATACCTGCTGAAACAGTCTTATATTCTACCATTCCAATTGCCTTACTCATTGCCTGCACGTCCTTCCTAAGTTTCTATGATCACATATTTATCATTTACTTCTGTCACTGTACCGGTAACTGATGCATGGATCCCCACGCTCAGCCCCTTCGCCGGCTCAGCGATCATCTGTCCCTTTGTCACCTTGTCGCCTTCTTTTACGACAGCTGACGCAGGCGCTCCGATATGCTGGCTCAGCATGATGCGGACTCTCTTGACCGGCACCTCTGACTCATCGAGAGGAGCCTCTTTGTTGTATTTGGTCAGGTCAAGTCTTGCCATCAGCCTCTCCATCGGGACTTTCCTGTATTCTCTCTCCGGTCCTACCGGCTTCGCCTCCACCTGCGGCGGACGGATGCCGTTCGCCCTTAAGCCTGCCTTGTACTCTGCCATAAGGCTTCTGGGTGAAAGGCCCTGGAAACAGGAATACAGTTCACAGACGCCACAGGATGAGCAGAACATCGTATTTACAAAGATGTTTGGCTCCTGGATATCCTTGCATGTGGCTGCAAGCATGAACTTATTCGGCTCGATCGGATGCCCGAGCAGATGTCTCGGACAGAGATCTGTACACATCGAACACTGACAGCAGCACGCTGCTGCGCGTTTCATGTCGATGGAGTTTTTCTTTAATTTTTTCTGTATGATATAATGGTCCTCCGGCAGTACGAGGATCGCGTTCGTTGTCTTAGTGACAGGCTGCGCTCCTGTGCCGATATTTCCCATCATCGGTCCGCCTACAAAGTAGACCGGGTTCGGTGTCGTCACATGGCCTGCAAGCGCGACCACCTCATCCAGCGGCGTCCCGATCGGCACGCGTACAGTCACCGGATGCTCAACTTCCGCTACGACAGACACCAGCTTGTCTTCCACCGGTGTCTTCTCGTTCAGTGCCCTGTATACATTGTATACAGTCTCTACATTGAACACCGCGACACCGCTCTCGATCGGGAGCCCGCCCGGGCGGACTACCTTGCCGGTCACTTCATAGATCAGTACGACTTCATCGCCTGCCGGATACACTTCATCCAGCAGCCCCAGCCTCACTTCCGGATATTGATCGATCACGGCGCTCACTGCCTCGATCGTCTTTTTATACGCTTTCTTGATGCCGATGATAACTTCCTTTGCACCGACTGTCTCGCCGATCATATGGAATGTATCAATGATCTCTTTCGCATATTTTTCAAGCAGCTGCCTGTGCAGTCTTAAGAGCGGCTCGCACTCCGCACAGTTCAGGATGATCGTATCCGCACGCTCATCAAGCTTGGCATATGTCGGAAATCCCGCACCACCTGCGCCAACGATACCGTTCTGCTGCAATATGCTGCTCAATTCTTTCATATCCATAATTTCACTACTCCAGTCCTGATCCGTCGTCAATAATTCCTACGATCGCCGC
The DNA here is from genome assembly GCA_019118885.1 of Candidatus Mediterraneibacter surreyensis. Taxonomy (GTDB): domain Bacteria; phylum Bacillota; class Clostridia; order Lachnospirales; family Lachnospiraceae; genus Mediterraneibacter; species Mediterraneibacter surreyensis. The sequence goes on from DWYB01000050.1 coordinate 4,239, forward strand.
ATCGACAGGCGCGTCTGGCATCCCGCTGCCGATCCTTGCCGCGCTGCCCTGGGTGACGAGCACATACTCGCCGATGCCCGCGCCGATCTTGTCGATGGCGATGAGCTGTTTCGCGCCGGAGTGCATATGCTCCAGAACGTCTACGATCATGAATTTATTGCCGATCAAATTTTCACATTTGCGTGTTGAAACAACACTTCCAACAACTTTCCCTATCAGCATGATATTATCCTCACCGTGTCGCCGGTCGCAATCTTTGCAGCGTTCGCCTCATCCGTATCGATATGCATTTCAAGGGTAAAGCTGTCGTCCACGCGGATCTTCACGCGGTTGAAGATCGTTCCTCTCTCATTGTCCGCCTTCACGGAGACGATATCGCCGTCGTGCACTCCTGCCGCCATGGCATCCTTCGGGGACATATGTATATGGCGCATCGCGATGATGCAGCCCTCATTCAGATAGATCGCGCCCTTCGGCCCTACGACCGCGATCGGGGCGCTTCCCTCGATCTTTCCGGACTCCCGGATCGGAGCGTTCACTCCCAGGCGGATCGCATCGGTAGCGGAGATCTCAACCTGCGTCTGCTTCCTCACAGGTCCGAGCACACGCACATTTTCGATCGCCCTGAGCTTGAGGCCGACGATGGTCACTGTCTCATTGGCCGCGAACTGTCCGCCCATAAGGCCTTTTTTCCGTGTCAGATGGTATCCTTCACCGAACAGCGCTTCCACATGTTCCTGAGTAAGATGGATATGTCTTGCGGACACTCCGATCGGCACCATGTATCCTGCCCCTTCAGAGGATTTCTGCTTTTCAACTGCTTCCAGGACCAGTTTTGTAATTAATGCTACATTACTGTTATCCATATCTCAATTCTCCTCCAAAAACGGATCTGCATCATCCGTTTTTCTCATATGCAGGAAACAGCCTGTCTCTGCGGCTGTTTCCTGCGGGGTCTGTCAATAATTACTGTGATTATTTCAGGACCGGAAGGATCTTCTCCACATCGTTGTGCGGTCTCGGGATCACGTGTGTAGCTACGAGCTCGCCAAGTCTTCCTGCTGCCTCTGCTCCGGACTCAACTGCGGATTTTACAGCTCCTACATCTCCGCGTACCATAACTGTTACGAGTCCGCTTCCGATCTTCTCTGTTCCTACGAGAACTACGTTCGCAGCCTTTAACATTGTATCTGCTGCCTCGATCGATGCTACCAGACCTCTTGTTTCAACCATTCCTAATGCTTCCTGTGACATTCTTCTCTCCTCCTTCTGAATCATCGGTTGTTCCTGAACCGTTGTTTCTGCTTTCTGCGCCGTCTTTCTCACTCTTCGTACAGTTTTCGCCGGCGCTTTGGCTGTTGTTGTTTTCTTTTCCTCTGCCATTTCAAACTGCCTCCTAACTCACCCTGTTTGCACTGTCATTGACGATCTTGAGTATCTCTTCATGAGGGCTCGGGATCACAACCTTGCAGACAGGATCTTTGATTCCGTTCGCTGCGGCAGCTTCAATGGCCTGCTTGACAGCGGATACGTCGCCGCGGATGATGATCGTGACCAGTCGTCCGCCCAGTTTTTTCTCCCATGTGACAAGCTCGACTTCGGCGGTCTTGCACATGATATCAATGGCAACTACCGCTGCCGTTACACTCGGGATCTCAAAGAATCCATACGCTTTACCCATGAGACTGCTCCTTTACTGTGATCTGAAGACTTTCCTCATTCACTCCGGCTTAGATGGACGGAAGGATCTTCTCTACGTCATTGTGCGGTCTCGGGATCACGTGTGTAGCTACAAGCTCGCCCAGTCTTCCTGCAGCGTCAGCGCCTGTCTCTACTGCTGCCTTGACAGCTCCTACATCTCCGCGCACCATAACTGTTACGAGTCCGCTTCCGATCTTCTCTGTTCCTACCAGTGTTACCTCAGCTGCCTTTGTCATTGCATCCGCAGCCTCGATCGCTGCTGTAAGTCCTCTTGTTTCAACCATTCCTAATGCCTGCTGTGCCATTGCCATTGTTCATTTCCTCCTAAATCTCTTCGATATCTTTTTCGTTGATGATATGTGGTTCACCTTTGTCCAGTCCGGTGATCTTCAGCATTTTTTCCGTATCCTCTGTCGGTCTTGCGATCTCATATTCGTTCACAACACCCGCAAGCTCTTCGGCTCTTGCCTTTGCCGCCTCAAGCGCCGCCGTGACATCGGATACGCTTCCGCGGAATTTAACCATAACGATCAGTGGTACGGGCAGTTCATCTGCATTCGCCGGTTTGTTTTTGTCGAACTTTTCGAGCCATACATTGCCTGCCTTGCATCCGGCGTCCGCCGCCGCAAACGCTGTGGCAAGCCCGAAAACCTCCAACATGCCTACTGCATCTCCCATAATGATTCACCTATTTATTCACGATCGCGATCTTAAGGCCTTTCTGTGCAAGGTTCGTCTGGTGGGCCTCATTGATCTCCTCAAGCGGGAACTTGTGCGTGATCAGCTCCTTCATCGGAAGGCCGATCGCCTGCGCTCTCTTCAGGAAATCAAATGTAGTCGCGTAATCCCTCAGTGTATATACCCAGGAGCCGACCAGTGTGATCTCTTTGGAGCAGAGGTCAAAGTGCGGATTGATCGTGGCGTCTCCGCCGTTGATGAAGAATCCGAGCTCGCATAAGCCGCCGCCGTTGCGGATGAATTTGTAGATGTTTGAGTGCGCTACCGGTGATCCTGTGCACTGGAAGGCAAAATCTGCAAGGTGTCCGCCGAAGGCTTCCTTCACTGCTCCTGAAAGAGCGTCGATCCCTTTGTACTCCATAAAGTTTACAGACTTGTCAGCACCCATCTTCTTCGCGAAGTCGAGTCTCTGCTGGTTGCCGTCCACTGCAACGATGTTCTCGATGCCCATCGTGCGGAGAACTGCGATGCAGATCAGACCGATGGGTCCGCAGCCCTGTACGACTACTCTGCTGTTGAATCTTAAGATTCCTGTCGTCTTTGCCCTCTCAACTGCATGTACGAGCACCGCACATGGCTCAATGAGGATCCTGGAATCAAGATCCAGGTCGCTTACGTTGAAGATGGAAGATCCTTCGCGGACCAGGATGTAATCGGAAAACCATCCGTTCAGATGGATATCATCGTCCGGAAGAAGTCCGTATACGTCAGCCCCGCCGATGTTCTTCTTGTTCAGGTCGAACATCTCGATATCCGGGTCATCCTTAAAGATCATACATGTAACGACTTTGTCGCCGACCTTCAGCGGTTTGCCCGCGCTGTCTGTCTTTACGTTCTTGCCCATCTTGACGATCTCGCCGGTCCCCTCGTGTCCGAGCGCTACCGGGATCAGTCCGAACGGGTCTCTCTTGAACTCATGGGCATCTGTCCCGCAGATACCGCATCCTTCTACTTTTACGAGGATATCTCCGTCTCCCACTTCCGGGATCGGGAATTCCTTGATGTCATAATGCTCAAGTGATGTCAGCATCGCAACGTGTGCTGTCTTCGGGATTGCCTGGCTTGCAGCCGGCTGTGCGGACGGTGAAGGGATCTTCTTGTCCAGCATGCTTTCCAGCACCTGTTTAACGACGGCTTCCACATTAGCGGAATTCATTTCCATGTTATCTACCTCCTATTTCTGTTTACGCCGTGCCAGCTCGATTCCGCTCCGCTTCATCTCGCTGTCGGCGTGCGCCGTATGCTTACGCCCCAGAAATGTGTATTGCAGGCCAGCCTGCATACCCATTTCTGCGCCGTAAGCGCATGGCTTATCGTATGCACAAACTGTCGGTCATGACGCAGCGTCTTCTTTTTGTGAAGGTGCTTGCGCTTGTAAGGCCTTCGCCTGTCCTGCTGGCGATCGTGAATGTACAGAAGCCTTCTCCTCCGAATCCGAGCGCCGCGTAGGACGGACCGTTCTTTACGAGGATCGCTGTGTCGATCGCTTTCGCATACTTTGTGATATTGTCTATGTTCTTTGAATGGATGTGTGCGGAGTGGCGGTTGCCGTGCTCCAGCCACACGGCCTGTTCCACTGCATCGTCAAAGTCCTTTGCCCTCACAACGCCGAGGATCGGCATCATGAGCTCTGTAGCGATCAGCGGGTGCTCCTTCGGACCTTCAAATGTGATACATCTGATATTGTCCGGCACGGTCACGCCGATCATCCCCAGAAGGGTCTTCGCGTCGCGTCCCACACATTTTCTGTTCAGCTTTCCGTCTTTGAGGACGACTGCTGTGAGAGCGTCCTGCTCTTCCTTTGACGCAAGGTAGCAGCCCTGCTCTGTGATCATGTAATTCATCAGCTCGTCTACGACGGAGTCCACTGCCACGATCTCTTTCTCTGCGATACAGGGAAGGTTGTTGTCAAAGGTACATCCGTTTACGATATCCTCTGCCGCCTTCCTCAGATCCGCTGTCTCGTCTACCAGTGCCGGCGGGTTCCCCGCGCCTGCTCCGATGCCCCTGCGTCCTGAGGAGAGTACCGCTGTCACGACTCCCGGTCCGCCGGTCGCCGCGATGAGCTGGATCGCTTTATGTTTCATCATGATATTGCTTGTCTCAAGGGTCGGATGCTCTACCGTACATGCGATGTTGTCCGGACCGCCTGCCTCTACGGATGCCTCATTTAAGAGGTTGATCGCATAGATGGAAGTCTTGATCGCTGCCGGATGGGGATTGAACACAACTGTGTTCCCCGCCGCGAACATTCCGATCGTATTGCACAGGACGGTCTCGCTCGGGTTCGTGCACGGCGTGATCGCGCCGATGACTCCGAACGGTCCCATCTCGATGAGGGTAAGCCCTCTGTCCCCTGACCACGCTGTCGTTGTGATATCCTCTGTTCCCGGAGTCTTCTCAGCGACGAGCTGGTGTTTCAGGATCTTGTGACCGACATTTCCCATGCCTGTCTCCTGTACGCCCATACGCGCCAGGATCTCTGCGTTCTCCATGATCTTTTTGCGGATATTGGAGATCACTTTTTCTCTGTGGTCCAGAGACATCCTTGCTACGATCTTCTGTGACTTCTTCGCTGCTTCGATCGCCTCATTCATATCTGAGAACACGCCTCTGTCCCCGGATACATCCGCAGCGATCTGCATCTTTGCCACAACCTCCTGCACAATGTCCTGAACCATCTGTTCATTTACAGACACTCTAATACCTCCTTAAAGACTGACTTCCCGTAAGCCGCGATCGCGGTATCTTCCGCCGCTGTTCCGCCGCTCACTCCGAGTGCCCCGACGATCTGTCCGTCAGCTTCCAGTACTTCGCCGCCGCCGAAGATCACGATCTTTCCGTTGTTCGTGAACTGGATCCCGTAGAGGTCCTGTCCCGGCTGGCTTAACTCTGCAAGCTGCGCAGTGGACATTTTAAGGCTCGCGGAAGTATAGGTCTTGTTGATTGCAATGTCAAAGCTTGCTATGTACGCATCGTCCATGCACTGGACGGATACGGGCCTGCCGGCCTTGTCCGAGACAGCAGCGACAATGTTGACGCCCATCTCGGCTGCCTTTGCCTTTACTCTTTCGATCAGGGCATTGGCAAGCGCCAGAGTCATCGCATGCTTTTTACATTTACAGACATGCTTTTTCTCCTGTGCGGGAGCTGTATCTTTCATCTGGCCAAGCACAGCTCTCACCGCATTGGTGATGTCCTGTTCGTTCATAGCTCTGCCTCACTTTGTTGTTCTTACATTCCCAGCTGTTCCATAACTTTCTTTGTGATGGATGCGATCAGGTCAGCGTCTGTTCCTTCTGCTGCCGGTGCTGCCTTAGCCGCGCAGTTCCCGCTGCATGTGTGGCAGCTCGGTTTTCCTGCCTTTGCGTTCGGGCAGAGGTTCGCCGGATGTTTGCCTGGAAGACCCATCTGTCTTCTGATCTCATACAGTCTCTGTACCTGCTCCTCGCTGAATTCCTGCGGTCCGCCGATCTGCATCGTCTGCCATAACAGCTGTGCATAGAACTCAACAGACTCCATCTTCATATATGCAGCGAGAAGGCTGTCGGAGAAGGTCAGCGCGCCGTGGTTCTCAAGGAGAACTGCATCAAAGTGCTCAAGATACGGCTCAACTGCGTCCGGGATCTCCATTGTGGAAGGTGTTCCGTACGGAGCGATCGGCACGCATCCGAGTGCGATAACCGCTTCCGGCATGATCGGCTGTGTCAGCGGGATGCCTGCGATCGCGAATGTTGTCGCATACAGCGGATGAGCATGTACAACGGATTTCACATCCGGTCTCTTCTGATATACACGCATGTGCATCTTGATCTCAGAGGAAGGTCTGAAGCCTTTGTTTGCCTGGAGCACATTCCCGTTCTCGTCAACCTTGCAGATGTACTCCGGTGTCATAAATCCTTTGCTGACTCCTGTCGGCGTGCATAAAAACTCATGGTCGTTAAGCTTTACGGAAAAGTTACCGTCATTTGCAGCAACCATTCCGCGGTTGTATACGCGCCTGCCGATCTCACACATTTCTTTTTTGATTTCGTATTCGTTTTGCATCTTTTCTCCTCCTTGGATTCTACAAAACATTTTGTTTTGTGTTGTTTCTGCTAGAATATTACCACACAATCCCACAATAGTCAACTAAATTTGATGTTGGTTTTTTGTGAGATTCAGCGTTTGACCACTGGTTTTGTGCCGGTATATCCTTCCTGTACAGGTCCGGTGCGATCCCTTCCTCAGCACCCGTTCCGGCCCGTCAGAACTGCTTCTTTTATTATATCACGCCCGGCCTGTTTCGCATAGAAAAAAATGACCTTTTTCCCGAAAAACGGGGACTTTCCACACAAACCAACATATTTTCTGTTGTTTTTCATTTGATTTTTTATGCTTCCGCATTGACATTATATAGGAAATGTTCCATACTAAACACAGTGCAGGAGATCTGCATACATTTTACTGTCCTCATACCAGAGGGCGCCAGGAAAGAGAGGCTTTGTTTTATGGCAATACATTCTCATACGGACATCATCTTTCACGGCTGCCATACAGCAGAAGTTCCTTCCGCGTCTTCTGAGCGGTATGAATTCGACATCCACACACATACCATCGCCAGCGGGCACGGTTCCGCAGCCACTATCACGGATATGGCAAAGGCAGCGGCAGCCCGGAACCTGAAAATGCTGGGCATATCCGACCACGGTCCCGCTACACTGGGCGGAGGCAGGGTCTCCTATTTCCGCAATCTCGCATACGCGCAGAAGGAGCGTCTGGGTGTGCGCATTCTTTACGGGGCAGAAGCCAATATCATCGACCGGAAGGGACATCTGGATCTGGATGACAGTGTGCTCGCGCACCTCGACTATGTGATCGCCAGCATGCATAAGCCAGTCATAAAACCTGGCACAGAGGAAGAAAATACAGAGGCTTATATCAACGCGATAAAAAATCCCTGCGTAGCCGTCATCGGGCACTGCGATGACACAAGATTTCCTGTAGATTATTTCAGGCTGTTTCAGGCTGCTATGGAACACCGCGTCCTCCTGGAGATCAACAACAGTTCCTTAAGCCCTGAGGGATACCGGGGAGACACAAAATTCAACGACCTGCTGATCCTGAACCTTTGCTGCCATTTCAATTATCCTGTGCTCTTTTCCAGCGACAGCCACGGCACAAAGCATGTCGGTGATTTTACATACGCGGCAGACGCAGCAAGGCTTGCCGGCGTGCCCCGCTCGCTGATCCTGAATTATTCCGCGAAAGCATTCCTCAGTTTTCTGGAAGGCAGATAAAATGAAGTTTTTCGGAAGACAGGTAAAATCAAGTTTGCCGGAAGGCAGTTAAAACGAATAAAACCAGGATACCCCCGCATACTGTATTTGCAGAGAAGTCTGTGTAATACAGTATGCGGGGGTATTTTATGGATAGTGAAAATATGAAATCTCTAAAAATCTATTTTGCGGCAGGCGTGATCTTCAGCGCAGTTTTAGGGACTCTGGCGCACTTTTTCTACGAATGGTCCGGGCAGAACCCTGTGGTTGCCCTGTTTTCTCCGGTCAATGAATCCACATGGGAGCACATGAAGCTTGTCTTCTTCCCGATCCTGATCTGGAGCCTCTTTCTCCCCTCCGGAATCCGGAAGGACTTCCCCGCCATTCGGTGCGCCCTCCTCGCCGGAGGACTGCTCGGGACATGGCTTGTGCCGGTGCTGTTTTACACGTATTCCGGGATCCTCGGGAGAAATCTCGCTTTGATCGACATCGGGATCTTCTACGCCGCTGTGCTTGCAGCCTTTTGGACTGCCTGGAAACTGCGGGATCCGGAGCGCGCCGAAAAAGCCTGCCCATTTATCCTGTTTATCAGCGCTGTGATGCTCCTTGCATTTTTCCTCTTTACCTTTGCCCCGCCGGATATCGGTCTGTTCGCCGAGCCGTGACTTCTCCGGCCGCCCCGTCTTCCCGTCTGATGCTTTCCTGTCTGACGTTTTCTTGTCTGATCCTACCTTGTGACAATGTCTACCGGTACGTTAAAGATCTTCGCCACTTTCAGGATCGTATCGATATGTCTGCCTGTGGCAGCGGCAAAGTGGTGTGTCGGGCCGCATTCGCTCCAGCGGGTCACAAACTCTCTTGCGCCGCATGTGAAGCGTGTCCTCATATTTGTATCGCCGAAGGAGAGGATCGGACCTTCCTCGTTGACGCCTTCCGCCGCGATGAACTTGAAGTGGCCGTCGCCGTCCTGTGTGATCGCCAGGTAAGTCACCGGACCTGTGTACGGATAGAACTGGGTCAGGTAGCCGCCGCCTGTCTTTCCGTGGAATACTTTCACGATCTTCATGGTCGGTTTCTTATCGGAGATATCAGCGTCGCCTGAACCGCTGTGGCCGATGATCGCGATATCATCGTTAAAGTCGATGGAATACATCTCCGCAAGCTGACCTGTGCCTGAGATTGTCTTTAAGATGCTCATTGCCATCGCAACCTTCATATCGCCTTCTACCGCACATGCAGTTCCCTGCTTGATCAGCATGGAGAACGCCGGGATGAGCATGCTGTCAAGGACGCCGGCCTTGCCCTGTGCGAACCCGTCGTAATGTGAAGCGATCAGCCCCAGCTTCTCGTCTTTCACCCATTTCTCAAACGCAACGACATATTTCGCCATTTCCCAGACTTCTTCGATGCTTCCGCCGCCCTCGATGTCAAATGTATCAAGGATATCCTGTGCTTTCGCGCGGATTGCGTCCTCGTCTGTGATATCGTCTGCGATCGCCCACATTTTCTCCCAGTCAAACTGCTTTGTATACAGGTGCATCCTTCTGTACAGGTTGGACTCATCAATGTAAAGGTCCATCATACCAGGATACGGCCTGCCGATCTGAGCGATGTTCGTATCGCGGAATCTCCTTCTTGTCTGAGCGGCGCGGCACCAGTCTTCGATCTCCGCCTGGACAGCCGGATCTCCGCCCTCTACAACACCGGTGATCACCGCATGCCTCTTACCGTATCTCTCAAGGTCAGCCACCATCTCGCCCACAGCGCCGCACGCATAGCCCTCTCCGAGCCATGTCGCGATGTCTGTATGGTCATAGTCCAGAGCTTTCAGCTTCTGGATATTCACAAGGACAACCGGCACATCCAGGTCCTTCACAGCCGGGAGCATATTGTAGGATGTAGCGTATGTAAGGAGCTGAAGGAACACCAGATCCACATCCGCCGCGCGGAACAGGTCGCCCGCTGCCTGGGACTGCTCTTTTGTCGTCACCATACCGCCGTCAATGATCTCCACTGTATCCGGGATCGTCTTCTTAAAGGCCTCATACTGCGCCTCAAACTCCGGTACAAGTGACGGGAACTGCGGAAGGTACGCACCTAACGCGATCGAAAATACACCAATTTTTGCTTTTGTTTCAACTAACATGTTAATTCCTCCTGTTTGGATATTTTGCCTCAAAGGGGTCTGACCCCTTTAGTACATTACAATGTCAAAGGACTCTCTCACGCATGTCCTTGCCTCGGGCAGGTCTTTGAATACGCCGTCATGGAGCATCTGTACGATGACATTTCCAATGGCGGTCGCCTCGGACGGACCTGCGGAGACTTTCTTTCCTGTATATTTTGCGGTGAGTTCGTTTAAGTAGCCTGCATTGGAACCGCCGCCCACTACGTAGATGGTGCTGTATTTCTTTCCGGTGATCTCTTCGATCTCCTGCACGGTATCTCCGTAGCATTTTGCCAGGCTGTTATAGATCACGGATGAGATCTCTCCCACAGTCTCCGGCACCTGCTGCCCTGTCCTGCTGCAGAAATCCTGGACTGCTTTGATCATGCTCTTCGGAGCCAGGAAGCAGTCGTCATTGCAGTCTACGATCGAGGGGATCGTCTCTTTGGACGCCATCTCGCAGATCTGGGCAAATGACAGGTCTTCGGTAAATTCTTTCTTCACGGACTGGATCATCCAGAGTCCCATGATATTTTTCAGATAGCGGAACCTGTGGTCATATCCGCCCTCATTTGTAAAGTTCGCTTTCATGCTCTCCATGGAGCAGTCCGCCTCTTTGCGCTCGATGCCCATCAGCGACCATGTGCCGGAGCTGATGTACACCGCGTCGTCGTCATTGGTCGGAACGGCCAGCACCGCGCTTCCCGTATCGTGGGTCGCCGGGAGCACGACGGTACAGTTAAATCCAACTTCCTTCTGCACTTCTTCCGTAAAATCTCCGACCACGGTCCCCGGCATGGATACCGGGCGGAACATTTTAGGATTGTACCCGAGCATCTCGATCAGCTCATAGTCCCAGTCATTAGTCTTGGGGCTTACCAGCTGCCCTGTCGTAGCGTTGGTGTACTCATTTTTCTTCACGCCTGTGAGCAGGAAATGGAAATAATCCGGGATCATCAGGATACTCTCCGCCTGCTCCAGATACTCCGGATGCGACTCTTTCACTGCCATGAGCTGATAAACGGTGTTAAAGATCTGTTTCTGGATCCCGGTCCGCGCGTACAGCTCATCCTGGGGGATCATCTCATATACTTTCTCGTCCATGCCCTCTGTGCGGCTGTCACGGTATCCCACAGTATCGCCAAGGATCCTGTCGTCTTTATCGAGCAGCACATAGTCAACACCCCATGTGTCGATCGCCATGGAAACCGGGATCTTGCCGATCTCTTTACATTTTTTAAGACCATTTTTGATCTCCGTAAAAAGTCGGTCCACATCCCAGCAGAGAGTGCCGTTCTTATCGTCCATCCCGTTAGGGAAACGGTACACCTCTTCGAGCTGCATCTTCCCGTCCTTCATACTGGCCAGCATGTGGCGCCCACTGGATGCCCCGATATCAACAGCCAAATAATATCTGTCCATCTCTTGTGCCTCCTTCTTCGATTATCATTATCTGCTTTTATTATAATTAGAAGAAATAGACAAAAAAAGGACGCTATTTATATAAAACAGCGTCCTTATTTGCAGTTTATCTTCATTTTAACGTTCTTTCTTGCATTTTTCACAAATCTTTTTCCGGCATTTTGTATAAATTGTCTCTGTATTCCCTGGGGCTCATCCCATACCGCTCCCGGAACTTCCTGTAAAAATAGCTCGTATTGTCATAGCCCACGGACTCGATGATGTCTGTCACCGGGATCCTGCTGTTCCCCAGGAGATACACTGCCTGCTGCATCCGCTTCTCCTGGAGCAGCTCCTTATAAGTCCTGCCCGTTCTCCTTCGGATCTCCCGGCTCAGCCAGTATACATCATATCCCATCTGCTCCGCCAGCTCGGAGAGAGTCCCGTTCTTATAATGCTCCCCGATATAACTGAGCACCGCAGCTGTGATCTCATTATCAAACTTCCTCCCGCCGGACTCCATCTTGTCCATACAGTCGAGAAGCTGGAGTAAAAGGAGCCCCATCGTGATCTGCGTACAGCTCCGCTTGTTAGATGAATCATAAAAGATCGTCCACACCATGTTTTCTATCAGATTCTGCACCGGCAGGATGTCCGCCACATGGAAATACATCCACCCCGTCTCCCCGTCCCGCCCGCAGAGTGCGCCGACAAGGAAATCCCTGAGCTGGTTTTCTTCCTTCCCCATCATCTCAAACGCCGTATCAAGGAATTCCGGCAGGATGATAAAATTCACCGCAATGTCATCCTTCCCCGCGGGCAGGATCTCCTGGACTGCGTTCTGGTTCAGGAAGAGCAGGTCCCCCTCCTTTAACACAACCTCGCGCCCGTTCAGGATGTGTGTCGTACTGCCCTGGCACATATAGATCACTTCAATATAATTATGGGTGTGTTCCGGGAAATGAACAAACCTTGTATGCGGACGCACCTGAATAAGCTTCCCCCTCTGGAGAAGCTTACCGCTGTCAATGACCATATCCTTCTTTTCCGTATAAATCTGCGGGTCGATCTCCTGCCGTCCGTCGAGGATCCTCTGTTCCTCTTCCGTGATGACCGAGAGCTCCCTGAGCAATTCCTGATGCATCCTGCTGCCTTTCATTCCATAATGTGGTCACACAACGCTGTTTACCGGGGATCCGGCAGACATTTGCCATGCATTTTATTACCATGCAGTTTACGGGATTTACCGGGCTGCATCGATCTCCTGCGCCAGCGCCATGTATTCCTTCGCGCTCCGGCTCCCCTTCTTATACGCTATGACCGGAGCATTGTTATCCTGCGACCACTCGATCCCGCTGTCCACCCGGATATAAGTGTCAAATACTTTCACATCATCCAGCTCCTTTAACGTATCCAGCGTCTGGCGGAAATAGTTCTTCCTCGTGTCTACCTTTGTGATCACAATACCGCCCAGCTTCAGGTCCGGAGCGATCTCCTTTACGTCATCCAGGAATTCAAACATATTTCCCAAGCCAAAAAGGCCCCAGGGGGAAGCCTCCACAGGGATGATGATCTCATCCGACGCGCAGAGGATATTCATCACCCATCCCCCCAGCGTAGGCGGGGCGTCAATGAGGATATAATCATATCCGCCCGTCTCCCGGATCTTTTTAAGCCCTTTCTTCAGGATGTACTCTCTCTGCCACTTTGTGAACAGTTCATATTCTATGGAGCTCATCAGCGTGGAAGACGGGATCAGATCCAGCCCCTCGTAGGGCGTATGTACGATATATTCCGCCAGGTCATCCTGCCTGCGGATCCCTTCGTAAAGATTTTTATCTCCCTGCGCAAATCCCAGCACAGTATCCTCATCAAAAAGAGAGAGGGAAAGGTTCATCTGCATATCCCCGTCGATCAGAAGCACCCTGCGTCCAGCCTGTGCCAGGGCGTACCCTACATTGGAACATGTCGTTGACTTCCCGCTCCCTCCTTTATTATTTGCAAAACAGATTACTCTTGTGCCTGTCCCCATCTGCCGCCCGTCTCCTTTCCTTATACCCAGCTATCTTTCTCATACTTTCTCACTTTTCATCCACTCTGTATGCGCCGGTCCCGGCCCGAAATTTTTATCAATGAGCCGGCAGTATTCCTCAAATGCCGGCACGCCGGAGAACCGTTCCTCCAGCACATCCCGTATTCCTTTGTAGTACCACGCCAGGGCCGCTTTGCTCTGCATGCGGAACCGCGCCCATAGCGCGTCCCCCTCCTTCGGGTAATCCCGGTCGATATCGCGCATATTGGAAAGCTTGTCCGCAAGCCCGATCATCTGCACTTCCACCGGCGCGTCTTTCAGCCGGCTGATCGTCGCGCCTTTGCGCTCCTCCCACGTCTTCGACTTATCCTCGCTCTCCTGCGCCACCATATCCGCCACGCGGCTCCCAAACCGGAGCTTTAACACATCCCATGTGATCCCGCGGCAGTCCTCGATCGTATCATGCAGCACAGCCGCGCAGATCACCTCCTCATCCTTCGTCATCGTGGACACGATATCCGCCACCTCGATGGGATGGACGATATAGGGCCGCCTCGTCCCTTTGCGAAACTGTCCCTCGTGTGCCTTCGCTGCAAACTCCATCGCGTCATTGATCATGTTCTGCCCTCCACCGGCTGTCCCCGCCTCGAAACAATCTTCAGATGCCACGGCTGTCCGGCTACTCTTCCGCCGGACTATCCATGTAAATTTTAGCACAGCGCGGCGGCAAGTACAATAAAAAAGGCGACTCCACAACTAGAAACGAGCAAAGATTTATAACTAATTACAAACCCTTGCTCATTTTGAATTCACTAACAACTGGCTATAATCTTTAGTGATCCTGCTCATATCTCGCCTTTACACAATGGCCACCTTCGCATGAAGATCTGTCGCTCGCTTCAGTATTGACCTTTACAGATACTTCTACTTTAGTCACAACCGGTTTCTCGTACCTCATGATTTCACCTCCTCTCAGCCTTTTTTGCAATTTGAAGCGCCTCGTCGTAAGTCACTTCTTTCTCATAAAACGCTTTTCTTATCTTAGCGATTTTACAAGCATTTTCAGGACGATATTCTTCATCGCCATACATAAAATCCATTTCAGCAGGACATATATCACAATAATATTTTGCATCACAATTACTGCACATATAATCTAAAGAAGCTTTTTTCCTGCTATAAACAGCAAAGCCTTCCCATATTTCATCAAAATCTGTATCCAACAGAGAAATTCCTCTATGCCGCAATTTCATACAAGGACACATCCGCCCCTGATAATCGATAACGAAACTGTTAAGGGCAACATTACAAAAATACACTCCGTCTCTTGTAAGCAAAGTTTCCATAATCTCATTGTAATTTGAAATATCGTTACGTTCACCACGCCTTATCTGATCATAATAATTTTTAAATTCATACTTAAGTGCAACTTCCAACGGAACCTGATAACTTCGAGGCGATTCATTCCGATCAATGGTCGGCGTTATTTCAAATGTATATACAAAAGGAACTCCTATTTTTTCTGCCAATTGTTTCATATTTTCTAATTCCGGCAATGTCTTGTTCATAATCGGTGATTTCAAAGACACTCTTACTCCCGCCTTTTTTAAGTCCACACAATTGCCGACCACTTTCTCAAAAGCGCCTGAAACCCCTGTAATTTTCTGATATGTTAACTCACTAGCCCCATACAAGGATACATCAACCAAAAGCGGTGGATATTCTTTGAATACCTGAATTGCATGCTCATCAATCAAATACCCGTTTGTAAATAACTCTACTAAAAATCCTTTCTGCTTTGTATACAAATAGATGTCAATGAAATCCTTCCTCGTAAAAATTTCTCCGCCAGTAAAAGTCAAAAAAACGATTCCTTTTTCGTACAAAATATCAATAATCTTTATAATCTGTGCATAAGAGAGCATATTTTCAAAATGATGTTCCTTCAAGTAACAATGTATACAGGACATATTACAGACTGGCGTTAATTCAAACAACGCCGAAAACGGACATCTATTCTGCATCCATTTTTTTCTTTTTTCCGAATCAAAATTCAAAAGCTGAATTTGAAGTTCTTCATTTATTTCTTTCATAAATATACTCCAGAAAATTTTCTTCTTTTAACATATTTAAAAAAGTTGATACATCACCCAAAACAGTTTCAAAACTAATATCATCAGCAATCTTTTTTAATATTTCCTTCGCAATATCAAGCGGCGAATGATAATAGTCAAGCAAATCCCAAATATAATTACCCATAGAATTAAGTTCATATAAATGACATTTATCATTGAGATAATTTTGCTTAATATCTATCAAAAAAATATCTCCATGGATCTCTCTTTTTTTGATATTTTCTCTTTTCACATAAAAATCACTCATATTTTAATTTCCCTAAAAACGTTCTCCGAAATCTTTTAAGTTCATCTTGTGCTTCTGCATAGCCAAGTTTAGCAGCCTCTTCAAAATGCCGATATGCCGTTTCCAAATCATTCAAATGAACCAAAATCCCGCCCATATTGTGGAGACAGTTCGCATGCATCTCTTCATGCCACCACTTCCCATATTCTAAAGCCTTTCCCGTGTTAAATACAAAGCCGTCCGATTCATTCAGGAACAGCGATGCCACAGCCATGCCATGCAGGGCATCTGAACATGGCCAATTTTTCCATACATCCTCAAAATAGCTATATGCTTTAGATAAATTATCAGCATCTTTTAAATCCGAATAGCAAGTAACCCATCCTTTTTCCCATTCACTCTGATAATACAATTCCCGGACTTCTGTAATGTCACATTCATTTGCATTTTTCAACTGCAGCAATATCGTACTTGCCTCTTCCAGATCGCTAAGTACAGCATCATCATAAATCAGATTTTGCCTTCTCACTTTCGCCCATCTATACAGACATTTTGCATAACATAAATTTCCTTTTACCGTATGTATTTTCAGGCATCTGCCTATCCAGAATCTCATCTTCTCAAAATTGAAAAATTCTGGCCCAAATGCAGAATCTCCCATATAGATCACTGCCAGACACATACAACAGTCTTCTTCTCCTTTTATTGCATCCCGAATCAGATCTGGAATTTCATCCTCTATTTTTCTACAATCTTCAGCTGCAAACAACTCCATCATGTCAGATGCTTCTGCATTCCCCCGTTCTGCCGCTTTTTGAAACCATTCTATCGCAGCATCATCTTTTTGCTCCATACAAATCTGTCCCATTAAATACCAGGCAGTTGGTTCATCCCCAACCTGAACCTTTTGCAAATAATCTATAGCTGTTTCCAGATTCTTTTCAACAACACCCTCCACGCCTCTTCTATATATTTCTCCCAGAGGCAGATTCGCTCTCTCATCGCCTTGATCAGCCGCTTCCTTAAACAGCGGAAATGCTTTCGCATCACTTTCTTCAGTCCCTTTTCCAAGATAATACATTGAGCCTAAAAAATAAGCACTGTTTGGTTCAGGATCCTCATCCGAATATGCCAGACTATATAACTCAAACGCTTTCTCCTCGTTCACTTCAACGCCATATCCTTTTTCGTAAAATACTCCTAACGGCAATGCCGCGTAAAGACAGCCTTCCTGAAGGGCCTTTTCATAATTTTCGATAGCTTCGTCCCACATACCTTTCAATCTGTAAACTTCACCGATATTATAGTAAGCATCTTTTCTACCATTGTTCGCAGCAAATTCAAACAGCAAGAGGGCTTTTTCATAATCTTGACCAATCATTTCTCCGTATGTATACAAAATCCCCAGCTGAACCGCAGAGTCAGCATCTCCCAACTCAACAGCCGCTTCATAATATCCGATACACTCCGAGCATTCTTCTTCACCAAATGTACCTTCCGAATACTCATATGCTAATCTGTACATTGCGCCTGTGTTCCTCTGATACTGCAAGATTTTTTTATACAATTTCATTGCTTCATGTATATTTTTTTCTGCTCCGGAAATTCCAAATTGATATCGTCTTGCCAGTTCATACATAGCTACTGGATTCCCCTTCCCGGCTTCTGCTATGACATTATCAAGTTCAGTTGCTTCATATGATTTATTGTATTCGGTCACAATTGGCAAACTATTGTTTAACAAAATATCTTTATCCATAAGTCTGTCCTTTCTTTTTCATTTCACGAATCTTTCCCTATTGTTTCTTCATACGGATTCACATGATACCATTTCACCGCAGTCGTCTCTATGCCATACTCGTCTACTACAGATATTTTAAGTCGGCCGCTTCTTTCCAATGAAAAGATTGTCTCTTTTGAAAATGAAGAAAGCTCTGTTTCTTTTGGCAAAGATTTATGTCCTTCGGCAAGTATCATGTCTACCGGATCTTCCAACCAAAACTGCTTTGCGTTTTTTACTGTATTGTCTTTTCCCCTTGCATCAACGGTTATTTCGAACTGCTCATCATCCAGTCCATCAATATATATTTTGCTCCCGCCTTTTATGGTAAGTCCGACACATAAGACAGCAAACGCAGCAGCAAATATAATACAGTTCACCTGTTCACGCAGTTTGTTCCCATGAAACATACCTGGATTAAAGCCTGTAATTACTGTCAGTGCCGCAAAGATCAAAGCCGCTATAATTAATGTTCTGTAATTTGCCATTAAATGCCGCACCTCATATATACGCCCTGCTGTAATAATCGTTAATGCAATTATTATCATAACCGTCAGGCGGTAAACATACGGGAACTTCTGATCTTCATCCTGTTTCTTCAGTATCTTTACACGATCATAGATAATAAAAATACATACAGCAAATAAAGTAAAAGATATCACCCTGCCATTATGAGCTTCATATATTCCCAGCACGGCCACAGCAGAAATTATAAGAAAACCTTTTACATCTGCATCCTTTTGAAACAGGTATACTAAAGATACCGTTATATATCCCACAAAAATTAGCGGCCAATACCCAACATAGAAATTATATAGAGCACCGCATACAATTAACACACTGCCAAATATCAGAAATAAAAACGAATCACTGATCTGTTCTGTTGTTTCCCGATATTTCCAAAATACCATCTCCAATACAGCGATTACCGCCAAAACAACCATAATATTGATTATCGTAAAGTTATTCCCGAGCAGAATATATTCCAGATAACCTTTTTCAGACATTTTAGTCATTGCATTTGGTTCCAGTGCAATAAGAACCAGCAACACCGTGCTGAATGCAATAAACCATCTGTTTGTTTTGAGACTGACTGCTTCAATTCTGTAGCGGAGAATATCATTAAAGATGAACAGTCCCGTTACGGCAAAATAAAATATCCCGACTCTTACACTGCCTGTCCACGCATATATTATATAAAAGCAGATTGGACTTACCGCCATATATCGGTAAATCAGATCCAGCACTTTGTATTTATTGGGATTCAATCTGCATATTCCAAGTACAGCCAGAATCAACATTCCTATTTGCAGTACCAGATTTCTTCTTGTTATAACAAACAAAGTTTTAAAAAGATTCGTGGCATATCCCGGAGTCGTGTCTCGTCCAAACTGCAAAGGCCAGTATGGCGCAATATAATATGCAAGAAATACCAGGCTGGTAACCCCGATCACCCGTCCCATTACGACTGTCAACGGAATAGCTGGGCTGTTTGCGTCTGTTTTTTTTATTTTAATGATTTCCTGATACAGCATATATATAAATGCCACTACAAAAACATATAATCTATACTTGTGGAAATGAGTAAACAGGTAAAACAACATTACTGCAGTCCAGCCCAAAAAAACCGCTGTATGTTTTATTCTATTCACGTGATTTGTATCCATCTCTGTTCTCCTTAAACAATATATATAAACAAAAATATAAATACCGTCAAAACATATAAAGGTCCATACTGCCTCAGATCTGAATATGGCTGCTTATACCAGTTCAAAGTAAGAAGTCCAAACACGCCTACATTTAGCAGCGAACAAATTACTTTTGCTATAATATGTCCCCCCGTTATCGGAGATGCTGGTAGAAAAAGAATCAATGTCTCAAGTGCTGCCGTAACAGCAAACCACGCAACTAATTCTTTTCTATTAAAGACTTTTATATCACACAGATTGCTGACTATTTGCCTTTTACTGCTATCCACGGCGAATGTTCCGGGACTGGTAAATAATTTATAGGCCTCATTATAATACCCCTTCTCATAGCAATAATCGCCAAGAAGAGACATAGCTTTTATGTCTCCGGCACGTACTGCATATCTCAGATATTCACCAGCCTTTCCGATATCTTCGACAGTACCTTTACCTTGCAGATACATTTCCCCCAATATTCTGGCGGCTCTCGGGATTCCCGCTGCTGCGCAGTAATTCAAAAAACTGAATTGTTCTTTCGACAAATTTTCTACTTCCATTTCTGTATTCAAAGCGGTTTCTATTTCATCCAATTCTTTTTCGCATGCTGAAGGAATACTATAAATATCTTTATTTAAAAAAGAATATCCACTGTCAAAACTAATTTCCATATGCACATTTTGAGAAATCCCCACCCCAAACAGAAGATCACTGACAACCTTTCTTATCGTATCTGCCGCCAGACCACTAATTTCTGCTGTCTGGATAATATTATTTATATCCACCGCCGTTATGCCTTGGGAAAACTGTTCTTTATAACGCATAAAGGAGCCGGCCTCCAATACAAGCTGTACCTGCCTAATCTCAATGTCTGATACCCCCTGCGCACTCAGCCGTTCAGCCAGCCGTTCCACATCTGAATATGCTTCGATCCCTTCCTGCATCACAATTGCACGCAAAGCCATCCCGAGCCTGGTTTCCTGCGGTTGCCTCTGTCCTGTATTTTTAAATAGCTGTTTTAATGTGACCATTTTATACCCAGCCTTTCTTCTGTTCATTCCAACACAACTGATCTAATACGTCCAGCCATTCCTCCGGCGAATACAGACGTCCTTCGCCCTGTACATAATCAGCCAAGGACTCCTGAAACATTTCTTTGATTTTGTCCGGCAGTTTTTCCCATCTTTCTTTCGGAAGATCGTTTTCACTCATTGGGCCCAGGGAATTGCTGTTATCTTCCGGGTCAAATATAAATTTAGGATACTGATGATAATGTTCGAAATAATATTCATGGGCTGCCCTATCCACATCTCGGATCGGATCGAACACCTCACCAAAACTGTTCAGGCCTTTTCCTTCATATGGCATCCTTCCTATCATCAGTCTGAAAAGCATACTGCAGATAGAAAAATCATCTATATTACCGGAATATTCTGTTCCGTCATAAATATATGGCGGCGCAAATTCTATCGAAATATCTTTTACAGGAACTATTTCCTGTTCACCGGCTTTAAGAGATGCTTCTTGATTTAAAAAAGGTTTCCATTCCATATATTCTGGTTTTTCTTCTTTTTGTTCATAAAGTCGGATCCCGGACGAGAACCTCAAAAAAACATCCCGTGTTTTAGGCTCGTAAAATATCCTGTCAATACAAAAATCATTATAGAAATATCCGCTTTTATGCAGACCGGAGAATACCTTTAACAGATTTCTGCAGATTTCTTTTATTTCAGCATTTCGCCAATCCAGTCTCCGGCTTGTCTTCTCCTGATACAGCAATTCCCTAATCGGGGTAAATCCGGGATAAGGTTTTAACGGAAAAATATAACACTGTACATACATCTGCTGCTGATCCTGATACTCGGCCAGATCAATAGGCCACTCATAATGATCCTGCGGCATTGTATGCCATATGTATCTTCTATGACGCAGTAATTCTTCAGCGCCAATCGGAGTTTCTCTTTTCCCGATTGCTTTAATACGTACGATATTGCCTGACTGTACATGAGTTCCAAACCAGCCTGTCTCATTACTCTGCGTAATCCTGTAGAAATCATATCCGCTCAGAAGGCTGAATAGCAGCTCATTTTGCTTCTGTCTATTATCTCTTCCCATTTTGTCTCAGCTTTCTTTTACCTTTTCCACCCGAATAGTTTCCGTTTTACCGGCTGTGTTTCATCCAACGCTGCGCCTTCAGCCTGTCGGGCTCTTTTTTCCTGTTCTTTCTTTCTTTTCTTCTCTTCTACTCTTCGCTGTTTTATTTCACGTTTCAGCACATCACAGCTTGCCGCCAACATTTTATCTCCTGTCTGATCTGCATAATCAATACATTCCCCATAAAATCTTTCGATTCGCTCTGTTGATGTCCAAAATTCTATATCCGTCTCCAATGACCGCTGCAACAGCTTAGAGTCACACAATATACCCGCTCGATTTTCGGCCAGTATATTCACCAACGGGCGGTCCAGCCATCTTGCCAGACTACTCCAGAATGTAAATGACATACATTTTTCAGCCGCATGTCCGGAGATAATATATTCATAAAGCAGCTGTACTAATCTGCCATCTATCTCATAAGATATATCTGATTCAATATATCTTTTTACCCTCTGATAATCTCCTGCCCCGGCTGCCTCCATACACTCTATGTACTCCAGCATCCCTTCAGCAGAGGAAAGGACCTTCTCCCATTTGACATAAAAATCCCGGTATTTATCCATATCATCTATATCGAAATGATTATGGATATAACAATCATACTCCTCACAAAGCTCCTTTGCTATTTTACCGTTTCTCCTGATATCAAGTTCTGTATTTTTATAGCTCGTTTTAACAGTCTCGAAGTCAATTCCAGTCCTTATTTCCGTCCGCGCGATTTCTATATTTTTCTTATGAAGGAGTGTCTGTGCTTCCGGTTCGATTTCTTCCATATCTTCACAGTCATAATACGCTTCGATCAAATCCCCATATGTACAGTCCGGATCAGCTGTAAGCTTTCCTATATTGTGCAGATAAAACCCGCAGAGCAGTTTACGGCCTTCTTCTTTTTCTGACAATACAGCCCGCAATTTTACAAAGAGCGGATTCTCCTTGCCAAGCTCGTTCAGATACCTGTATCCCTCTTCTTCTGTGAGCTGTGCTGTAACAAAAGCGAGATATTGTAAATATGTATCCTTCAGCTTCTCTGACACTGATGAAGCCACACGCTCCGTTAACATCTGTTCCGCTTCTTCACCAAGTCTGATTTTCCGTTTTAACATCTTGCTCAACAAAACAGCAGTCTGATGGTCATACGACTCCGCACTGGCAACCGGAAGTGCAAGCCAGTCATATATTAGTCCCATTATTTCATCATCCTGTACATTGTCGATATCTTCTGTACTCATCATATATGCGATGCGGAGAGCATCCATCCCGTTCAGTAAGATATCACCCATTTCGACAAGCCATTTCTCCATATCTCTGAACAATTTCTCATTATATTCTTCTCTCTCGCAGTTTTCTGCAAAACATGTCACAAACGGATTGCGTTCCCATCTCTTTTCAATAGCAGGCGTCAGAATATTATTCTCACCAGTCCACGGATCAACATGACGGCTATACTCTGGAATGTTTTCCCCAAAAATCAGCATCCTGTTTGTATTATCCAGCTCAGTACAGGAAGATGCCGTAATCTTTATGCGCAATGAATATGGCACTGCCATATATGCCAGATAGAGAAGATTCCGCATAATTTCATCCTCTCCATTTGTACGGACATAAATTGTATTATTCGTATTCGTAGAAAGCGCATAATACAGACATTTAATATAAATGGTATAATTTTCTTTAGTCATATGACAGTTATCAAGCGCTTTCTCTATACTGTATGCTTCCTTTCGCATCAAGCATTCTGGTACACTCTCCGTTTCCTCTACTTTTGTTTTAAAATTCTCATCACTGATCCCGAGCAGAGCATTAGGATTTTTCAGCAATTCATAAGCATTGGGAAACAGATACCCGTGACTGAAAAAATTAGAACGTCCAAAGGCGTCAGACAGACCATACTGTGTCCGCGAGATTCCGACGAATCCTTTTTCGCACAGGATTTCCAGCATCCAGAGTGCATTCCCGTTTTTGTCAAGAGGCGTGCCTCGCTTCACTTCATTGCCGGCCTCGTTTTTTTCATACGCAGCCAGCAGCACCTGCGGTATATCTGTTGAATAATGAAGTGTTTTCCAACCTTCATTCACTCCTACTCTTGTATAACAGGCCTGGTAGAATTTTCCCTGCATAACAGTCTCCCTCCTGAATCACTAATCTGTCGGCTCATACCAGTAACTTCTCTTCTCCTCATCTGTGAGCGGACGATATGTTGGCTTTTTAAAATTCCTTAATAATCCTGTCGGCGGTACTTCTATCTGATCCGGCATTTTTCTGGGTGCCGGAAGCCGGATCGGAACATCTGAATGAATATAGCCAAATCTGTAAAACAGCCAGAACAGCGGTTCTGCAATCCGTCTGGGAATCGGCGGATCAATAGGATACGATACCTTCTTTTCCCTTCCATCTTCCGTGCGGATTGGTTCTCCGGCTGCATTTCTCGCAGTCTCCTCTTTGACCGGACCGCCAATTGCAGAAAATGCAAAATAATTAAAATATTTATACTGATTTCTTAATGCCAGCGCCAGTTCCTCATTCATAGCTTTCTGAAGCTGCTGCTGCAGTTCGTTATAATCCGTGGCATTAAAAACCGGAATTCTGGTTCCCATCACTCTATCCCGCACCTCAGAAATATCGGACTTTCCTGCCGGAATCCACTCCTCAAACGAATCACTTTTTGACACACACACTGCAATCGGTTTTGCACTCAGTTCCGCCCCCTTTTCAAGCGTTGCGTTATAAATCGTATTGAGAACAGCCTGCGGCTCTGTCGGGATAACGCAATCTACACCTGCCCATTTCAATTGCCCTGGATCTACAAGCAGGATAATCCCATCCGAATAATTGATAAAATTCCCGTATTTTGTCATTTTTGCAGCTGTTTCACAATCTTCTCCGGCAATATCATAGAGCACGATCGTATTCGTTACCGGCTGATCGCCTCTGAGAAATCTGAAATCATAAAACATAGGCTGCGAAAATGTACCGGCAACCGTTGAATTTGGCAGGACCTTTCCCTGCTCTACCGGATTATCCTCTATAAAATCTGATTCATGGTCCGATGTAAAAAATGCAGACCAATCTAAAAATGTAGCATATTTGCTTATGTATTTGAGAAGCTGTGAAATATAAACCGTCTTCCCTGCTCCTGTAACTCCGATAACCGAAATAAATTTTACCGGATATTTCCCGTACTGGTTGGGCAGCGGATTATGGCAGAACGGACACACCCGCCGTCTTGTCTTGTTTCCAAATACATCCGTTACACCACAGACCATTCCATCACCGTCATAAATAAAATAATCCCCCTCCTGTTCCTGCTTTAATACTGCTCTGTGTTCCTCATTTTCCGGATTCAGGACAGGAAGCTGATGTACGCCGCCGCGCCATTTTTTATCCAGGCCAAGGCTTTTCTCTGACGTGCTTCCGTAAGTTTTCCACCAACGGGTATATTTTTCATCATCTTTTCGGATAAACGGCTTCCTCATCTTTGTCTGTTCTGTCAGTTTTGTTTTTCTGGTGCTGGCAGGAAGTCTCGCAACCTCGCTTTCTGTCAGTCCTTCCTCATTCAGTTCACTCTCGTCAAATTCTGTTTCCATCCGAAAATGTACTTTTGTATGCGAAAATTTCTCAAAACAATATGGACAGGTGATCTGATAATCCTCCATAGTTCTTCTCCTTTTATATCCTGCTTAATGTAACTCCTGATACTTCTGAAAAGAACCTGGGCGGTGTATCTCCCATACTCCGGATCAGAATTTCTTTTCCTTTCATCTTGTCTGTAACAGGGTATTTGTAGTTACTTCCAGACACTGTATATACAATGTCACCCGAACGGAAATGTGATCTCTCAGTTCCGATTATTGCTTTATAAAAATCCGTACGACAATATTCCGTTCCGCCAAGTCCCAAAAATCCCTTTTTGACAGGCACAGTGTAGGGTTCCACATGGTAACTGACTTCTATCGAAACCACTGTCTGATACTGGGAAGATGCACTTTCCGGAAGATAGAGTCTGAACTGATCCTTTTGCCTGTCATACCTGCATCCGCATACAGCATAATTTGCCGCAAGATCAGGCAGGGCGATTACATCCCTGTTTTGCCTCATTGCAACATAGCTGACTGTCCGGGCCTTTATTTCATTGCCTGACATCGGCACTTCTTCACCTGAAAGGACCTTCTCTTCCAATTGCTGCAGCTGCATCCTCACTTCTTCATCAAGAAAATCAATCTTGTTATCCAGTGCCCGGCACAGCAGCAGGATATGCGTACAGCCTTCATAGTTGATTTTCATATAATTCTGCCCCTGTACCTTTTCAACCTGCGGCCGTATTGCATAGACCTGACTGTTCATCTTTTCCAGTATTACTTCCATTTTATCCACCCTATATAATTAAATTTGCATCACATCGATATAACCTTAATACACCAATGGAATTATTGTTTCCACTGTCAAAAAACTCCACATTGGCCTGATTTTTCCTGAGTTCCTGCAAATATGTAAAAAATCTGGTAGCCTGTCCGTCTGAATCTTTCTGGCTTACAATAAACATCTCCTGAAGCATCGTCGGCACAGTGAGTGTTTTCAGCCGGATTTTATCACCAAGCTCATTCAGCAATTCGTTTCTGAGCGTCTCCTGGATCACAGCGGAATCCGCGCCCATCCTGGCTGTTATCTCATCCATAAGCGAAGCCTCAAAGATCGAATCGCTCGATAAAATCTCAATCACAGTTTCTTTTATAAAACAGATAAGACTTTCGCTAGTTCCTTCCATATTCATCAATTTTCCCCTGAGACGCTCCGCATTCTGGCCATTCAGATAATTTTCTGCTGTTTTATCATAATAATCACGTATACTCTCCTCATCGGGATCAACAAAATAGCCTTCCTGAAACTCGTGTTCTATCTCTTGCAGCTGACGGATATAATCTCTTGCCGAAATTTTCAGGCGTCTCATTTCCTCTCTGAACTGCGGCAGAACAAGAGAAATGAAATCCGCCTCTGCCCGTTCCAGCATATACTGATATGCCGGCGTATTATCTGAAGGATATGATTTTCTTATCTGTTCTGCTGCCTGATCAATCACAGCATCTGTAATCTTCAGCGCCTCACCTGCTTTTATTCTTCGGGAAAGATAAGACTGGAATTCCTTTCTGAAACTTACTGCTGCATTTTCTATTTTGGGAATGAACTCCTGTTGGTAGAACGCGTCTGCGCACCCCAGCGTCTCCTGTTGTAATACCACGTATGGTCTTGAACAAAGCGACTCTGTAGATTTTGAAGCTCTCGGCATATATTCCAACGCCTCTTTACCTGGAAGTACCGGGCCAATCTCCCGTTTATAAAAATCAGAAATCACCCCCGCTGTCCCTCCAGACACCTCCAGTCTGCTGCACAATTCATCCAGAGGAAGCCCTTCGCCTTCATTCAGACAAAACCCGATCCACTTCATCACTCTGTTTACAAGGATTTCACATATCTTTCTGTTGGGCCGTCCCACTCTGGAATAAGCCGCCGTCAGGTAATACGGATCACTTTCTGTCGGAAACAATAAAGCTACAGGTGTTTTGTAATTCGCACCACAGCTGTCTGCAAGCAATATGATCGTCCCGGCAAGATCATAGTTTTCTCTTTTTCTCTCACCGGCAAGCAAAATGCCATTGTACATACGATTGCTAAGCAGAACAGCTGAGCGGTATGGCATCTGCTTCTGATTCATTTGTTCTCTCAGATACTGCTGGATTTCCCTGCTCATTTTTCGTCCGGATGCTGATTCATCCAGAAACGTCATACTCATTGTCAGGCAGTAGGGCTGCCCTGTGTATTGGCAGATCTTCTCCACGCTCTCATAAGATTTTACGAATGCTTCCACACATTCGTAATCTGTCGTATCAAAAACCATAACTAACAGGAAATCGTTCATGTTACGAAAACTGTCTTCCTGTGCATAAAGCTTATCCGCTGCCTCCTGAAATTTCTCCACAGAAATCTCCTTCGGGCTTTCTTCAGAAAAACTGTAAAAAATCCCATCTTCCACCATCAGTTGGGCCACAGAATCCGCTCTTCGGCGCCAGACCTGCCGCAAGGTATCTGTAATATCTTTTCTGGCCCGGCTGGCCTGGCTTCCCATATACAGGATCATCAACGGCACATTGGGCACGTTTGCTGCAATCCCGTTTTTCTGCATCTGGCGGCTCTCCAGTTCCTCTGTCAGTCCAGAAAGCAATTCATCCATCTGTCCCATTTGCATCTCCTTAATTGCTCTGCGTTTATTCTCCGTAAAGCATACCGAATGTCTTCAGGCTTGCCATAAAATCCCTGATAAACGCTGTCAGTTCTTCCTCATTCTCCGGCATCTGCTGCCTGCAGCTGCTCTGCATCATCTGTATATACTCTGGGACAAACATTTCCTTCAGGCCGGTGAGTGCAGACTGAATCTCTGACGCAGCCTCATCTTTCCGTGCATTGCTTACTCTGACAGCCGCTTCCCTGTCCGCATCCGGCAATTCGAAAAACGTATGAAAACCCTGATATATCGGCGCAAAACTGCCGTAAGGCCTTGACGAAGGAATACTCAGTATGATCTCATTTTTAAGCCCGAACTCATCTTCCTGCTGATAAACAATCTTCGCTCTTCCCTGGAAAGTAATAATGCCTGTCATCAATGCATCAAAATACTGCTGACGCACTTCTCTATAGCGCGCCTCATTATTTGCCTGTTCCTGTTTCCGAATCTGAAGCCTTTCTGCCTCCTCTTCCAGTTCTTGCTTCAGCTTTTTAAGTTTTTCTTTCTTTTCAAGCTCTGATGCAAGAATCTTCATATTCTCCGCAGATGCAAGCACATGATCCTTTCGCACGGTTTCTTCATGTTCAGGCATTCCATCATTTGGAACGGCGAGGATTCTTTCCGGCTTCATATTGGCATAAGTAACGCCTATCCGCTTTATAAGTTCTGCAATTGCTTTTTCATCACTTTTTTCCAATGCCGTTTCTGCGTCTGTGAACACCTCATCTGCAGACGGCATCACAATGATCTGATACTCCTGCTCTGCTTCCGGATTCTGACGGATTATCCCCTGTTCAATTGCTTTATTATAGATATCTTCCAGTTTTCTCTGATCTTCTGTTTTATTAGATATTTTACTGAACGGGATAAGATCCGGCAGCTTTCTCCAGTCCCTGGGATCCCTTCCGGTATGTTCGTATATCTGTTTCCCGGAGTTTTTATCTTTTTTATAATTTTCAAAATAACTCGCAATCCCGTTATAGGCGTACATTGGCACACCACATGTACACCGGAGCAGGAAGATTCGATCAGCCAGTTTGCTTTTAATCTGCCAAAGTTCAGGGCTTACCCGCACCATCTTCTGAGCTGCCGCACTGATTGCCGCCGCGTTATCCGGCACACAACAGTATCCCAGCGGAGATGCAGTCCCTATCTGATAGGTCGGCTCCTTCCAAAACAACGGCGTTGCCTTAGCATCCAGCGGTTTTAATATTTCATTATAGACTTTATCCGTCAGTTCTCCTGCATTTGCAGTATTGAAACGGATCTCCAGATATTCCGTCAGGGTCTTCTCCGTATAGCCGTTAAATTTACGGACCAGATACGTCGATACACTTTTCGCGATCTTTTTCTCATCCCCACTCTTCCATACATCATTGTTTCTGAAAAAGAAAGAATGGAACGCGCTCATCTCCTGATCCAGTTTCATACTCTCCACAGTCTTATCAAGAGACTCCTTCATATCCTCAATCGTCATCAACGGAATAATAAATGGATCTGCTACTGCCTCACTTGAGCTTCTGTTGGTCAGAGTCTGGTAATTCTCATGGAACGTCTCTGTCAAATTCCGGGTTACGCGGGCGTATACACCAAAACACTCCTCCGCAAGTTTCTCAAACTGCGGAATCATTGTAAGAAGCATAGTCTCCATCTTTTCCAGCATTTTGATCCTGCTGCCGTCCGAGAAATATCTCTGCACCCGTACCATAAACTCGCCAAACAGTTTTTTTCTGCTCTGTCCTAATCTCGGATGCAGGAATTTACTTCTTGCCTGTTTCACCTCTTCACAGCGAAGATCCATATTTTTCACATAGTTTCCATGTTCTTCTTTTGTCTGGTCTAAAACACCGCGGAGCAAAGCCACCAGATTTTTGCGGGCGCTTCCGTTCAGCGCAGTCGCCGCGTAGACCGGACCGCAGGACGGATTACTAACCAGCGCTGAAAGCGCATGATATACTTTGCAGACCTTTGACACACTTGTCGAGTCTCCACTGATCTCCTCCCATGTCCAGGACTTTGTAAGCGCCTGCACATTGGTTTCTATGATGTTGACCATATCCTCCTGCATTTTCTCATACGGCCGCATGATCGTTTCCGGCAGGATAAATTGTCCCTGCATCCCAAGATCTTCCTCTGACATAGTCCTGAATAAACTGTGATCCAACTGGATTAATGGGAGCTGACAGCTGGTCTTCTCAAGAACGCTCTTCTGAAGCTGCTGATATGTGAGGCCATTATCCTGCGCAATCGCGGCAATATCACCATCTGTCGGAAGTTTACCGCCGATCTTTGCCATTTCCTCAAACAACTTGCTGGACAGGTAGGTTGTGATCTCCCGCATAGGTACGACAGCGTTTGATGCACCAAGAAGGCAGTATGTATAATTTGCACCATGATCCTTATTAACCATTCCCATTGCCTTAAAATAATTGGAAATATGCGAATTCATTGTGATACTGTTTTTCACCACAAACTGCATGATAAAATCACTGACTACATTCATGGCATAATCATATCCCTGTTCCAATGCAGCGCCGGATGTTGTGGCCGCTGATATGAGATGACAGATCTTGACCGGCGGGTCTATAACGTTCTGAATCCGGAATCCCATATATTGCTGATCCCAGCTTCCGCCATTATTCTCAAAATTCATGCAGTAATCCAGCTCTTTCATTGCTGCAAAACCGTTTGCCTTGATATATTCCGATATTGCAGGATTCGCGCTGATCGTTGGCTTACTTAAATTCACGTCTGGAAGAAAGAAATAGCCGAAAGTGAGAGCATGTCCCCATTCCGCCGAATTTTTTAAAGCCTGCTGTACAAGATAGCATACATCGAGGAATGTGCCGGATCCCGTTCCACCTCCCATACCGGTGAAAATATGGATATTTACATCGCTTCCGCCTAGCAGTCCCATTTTCGCCTCGCGGATCAGCTGCTCGATCTTTGCCACAAAAGCTGCCGACTTCTGGATCAGCAGCAAACGTCCGATCTGACGCACACCGCCCGCTCCGGCGTCTGCAGACAAAATCTTCAAACCAGTTTCTCCTGTTTCCCGGTTGGCAGTCTTCAGCCATTTGAATTCCGGATGAGTTGCCAGCGATTCCGTATCTGCAATAAGCGCGCTGATCGCCGCAGTGGAAATATCAAAAAATTCTGTCGTCTCGTCAAGTGAATGGATCTTTCCGTCTGCTGCCAGTGAATTTTTATCCGTATCAACTGCAAGGAATTTAATATGGCTGTATACAGGGATATCCGCATCCGGATCATCCGGCTGCAGACGTGCATACACCTGCCGCTTCAGGTTGCGCAGACAGTCTACTCCCGTCCCGCCAAGTCCGATAACGATTGTAGCGCAGGACGCCTGTTCATCCATCTGACGCTCACCGATCACGCCTCCTCCTGTACTCAGTAACAAATCTCGATAGGTACTCATGTTTCTGCTCCTCCTTTAGATATGATTTTTCCTGTAATTTCTTATATAATCTTTTATCCCTTGTCTTAACAATTCAGGATTTCCACTTGTCTCCAATTCCTTTCTTATAATCTGAATATATGCCGGTGAAGCCATTACATAATCCTTACTGACAACTTCTTTATATCCCCAGCTACCATCATTAGGAATAATATATATCTTATCTGAATCGGGATTTTCAGATAGTTCTTCTACCTTTCTTAATATTTCTTCCAGCTTCTCCAGATTTTTTTCCTTCACTGCTCGCTTTGCCGCAGACACCAGCTCGTCTATCGGCGGTTTTACAACAATCTGATATTCAAATTCGTTCTCCGGATCCTGGCGGATTATCCCCTGTTTTACAGCTTCTTCATACAAAAATTCAAGTTCTTTTTCTCTGCCTGTTTTCTCCTGTATCATGCTAAACGGAACCAGATCCGGCAGTTTTCTCCAGTCTCTTGGATCTTCTTTTGTACACTCATATAAATGTTTGCCGACACTCTTATCTTTCCTGTATATTTCCAGATATTCTCTAGTTCCAGCATAAGCATACATTGGAATACCCATAGTACATCTCACAACAGAAATACGGTCAGCTATTTTACTTGTAACAATCAGAAGTTCCGGACTTACCTGCTCCAATTTCTTAGTTGCAGCACTGATTACCGCCGCATTATCCGGCACATAGCAGTATCCATGTGGGGAAGCATTCTCTATCTGATAGGTCGGTTCCTTCCAGAACAGCAGCGTTGCCTTAGCATCCAGCGGTTTTAATATTTCATTATAGACTTTATCTGTCAGTTCTCCCGCATTTGCAGTATTAAAACGAATCTCCAGATAATCCGTCAGGGTCTTCTGCGTATAGCCGTCAAATTTACGGACCAGATACGTCGATACACTTTTCGCGATCTTTTTCTCATCCCCGCTGTTCCATATACCATTGTTTCTGAAAAAGAAAGAATGGAACGCGCTTTTCTCCTGATCCAATTTCATATTCGTCACAGTCTTATCGAGGGGCTCCTTCATATCCTCAACTGTCACAATTGGGATAACAAATGGATCGACATCTATCCTGCTTGAAGTTTTGCCAGTCAGCATCTGATAATTTTCATGAAATGTCTCTGTTAAATCCTGTGTCGTCCAGGCATATACATTAAAGCAATCCGCTGCAAGCTGCTCAAACTGCGGGATCATCCTCAGCAGCATCCCTTCCATCTTCTCCAGCATTTTAATCCTACTGTCGTCCGAGAAATATCTCTGCACCCGTACCATAAACTCGCCAAACAGTTTTTTTCTGCTCTGTAAAGGCCTGGGATGTAAGAATCTGGTTCTTGCCTGCTTCACCTCTTCACAGCGATTATCCATATTTTTCGCATAATTACCATGCTCTTCTTTCGCCTGATCTAAAACACCGCGGAGCAGAGCCACCAGATTCTTACAGGCGCTTCCATTCAGCGCGGTCGCTGCATAGGCCGGCCCGCATGACGGATTACTGACCAGCGCTGAAAGCGCATGATAGACTCTGCAGACTTTTGATTCACTTGTCGCATCTTTTCCTACTGCATCCCATGTCCAGGGCTTTGTAAGAGCCTGCGCATTTGCTTCTATCCTATTGACCATGTCCTCCTGCATTTTTTCATACGGCCGCACGATCATTTCTGGCAGGATAAGCGCCCCCTTCATATCCAAATCCTCTTCGGACATATTCCTGAATAATCTATAATCCAACAAGATCAATGGCAGCTGGCAACTGGTTCTTTCAAGAACGCTCTTCTGAAGCTGCTGATAAGTCAGCCCGTTGTCTTGTGCAATCACAGAAATATCATCATCTGTTGGAAGTTCTTTTCCAATCTTTGCCATCTCTTCAAACAACTTACTGGACAGGTATGTTGTAATCTCCCGCATGGGTACGACAGCATTTGACGCACCAAGAAGCCAGTATGTATAATTTGCTCCGTGTTTTTTATCTATCTGTGACATGGCTTGCATCACGATAACCGCACACCTTCTCAGCGAGATTCGGTTCTTTATTACAGACTGCATGATAAAATCGCTGACTACATTCATAGCATAATCATAGCCATTTTCAATGGTACTGCCGTACGCTGTTTCAGCCGATATAAGATGGCACACTTTAACTGGCGGTTCTATGATATTCTGAATCCGAAATCCCATATACTGCTGATCCCAGCTTCCGCCATTATTCTCAAAATTCATGCAGTAATCCAGTTCTTTCATTGCCGCAAAACCATTCGCTTTGATATATTCTGATATCACAGGATTCGCACTGATTGCCGGTTTACTCAAATTCACATCCGGAAGGAAGAAATATCCCAATGTAAGAGCCTTCCCCCACTCTCCAATATTTTTCAATGCCTGCTGTACAAGATAGCACACATCAAGAAAAGCACCTGAACCAGTTGCCCCACACATTCCAGTAAAAATGTGGATATTAATATCACTGTCTTCTGGGAGCCCCTCCTTTGCTTCAGTAATCAGTTGTTCAATCTTTTTCAAAAAAGCGGCTGATTTCATTATCAACAACAGGCGTCCAATCTGCCTAATTCCATAGGTGCTAAAGATATTATAATCTGCTGTGAGGATCTTTAACCCTGGTTCACCATTTCCCCTATTTGCACTCTTCAGCCACTTAAATTCCGGATGAGTTGCCAGTGATTCTGTATCTGCAATAAGCGGACCTATCGCCGCAGTGGAGATATCAAAAAATTCTGTTGTCTCATCAAGTGAATGAATCTTCCCGTCTGCTGCCAGTGAATTTTTATCCGTATCAACTGCAAGGAATTTGATATGGCTGTATACAGGGATATCCGCATCCGGATCATCCGGCTGCAGGCGTGCGTACACTTGCCGCTTCAGGTTGCGCAGACAGTCTACTCCCGTCCCGCCAAGTCCGATAGCGATCGTGGCGCAGGCCGCCTGTTCATCCATCTGACGCTCACTGATCACGCCTCCTCCTGTGCTCAATAATAAATCTCGATAGGTACTCATTCCTGCTTTCTCCATTTAGAAAAACTGGTTATATAAAATACTCTTAAATGTAACAGTAAGTCCTTTATCCATATCCTGATTCGGAGAAATTCTTACTTCACTGCCGCTTCCTTCAATCTTGATCTTTTTCACCGGTCCTGCTGTAATATTGCTGTAAACCGGTTTTTTACTGCGGAAATAGACATTTTTATCTTTTCCGCCCGCCTGGAACTTACAACCTTTCGGGAATCCCGTTCCTGCAACAAAACTTTCAAGCTGTACGCTTCCTCTGCCTGGTGTTAGCGAAACAGGCTGAATGTATGCACCACTGTTATTGTCATATTTTTCTACCGTAATCGTCCCCATAAACGGAATGAATTTTTTCTTATAAATGATAATCCCCAATATTATCAGAACAAGCAGACCGCCAACGACAACCGCAATGGCCATCACTAAACCGATATTAGTTGAGGTAATCAGAACATCATAAGCACATGAACCGCCATGGGGATCTGTCGCCCGGATTGTAAAAGAACCTTTTGGAATACTAAATCCGTCAACTTTCAGTACACTGCCATTTAGTTCATATTCATCATCATTAAATGCCGAGGATTCAATTGTAAATGTTAATTCTTCATTATCCGGATCCGTTGCTGTTCCCTTAAGATCCAGTTCCGCTGTCCCGCCAATAAACGGCCAGAGATTTGCGTGTGCTGAAGGTGTTTCTTCCGGAGCAACCGGAACCTGGTTATCAACATTCATCTCATAGGATTCATCCGATGATGCCGACATCTCTCCGTTAGAGACTGTAACAGAAGCATAATACGTCCCTTCTTCAGGGATCTTATATTTGCAGACGAATCCATCTTCACCCAATTCCATCTCTGTTTCTGTCACTTCATCATTATGGGTAACACTAACAACTCCTTTAAATTCTTTATATTTGGACATATCATCTATAACACCGGTCATGTCCCGGATCTTTGCTGTAAATGTTACATCTTTCCCAATCGTATATGAATCGGTCGGGTCGATAGATGTTTCAACCTCAAATACTGAGTT
Source organism: Candidatus Mediterraneibacter surreyensis (assembly GCA_019118885.1). Classification (GTDB taxonomy): domain Bacteria; phylum Bacillota; class Clostridia; order Lachnospirales; family Lachnospiraceae; genus Mediterraneibacter; species Mediterraneibacter surreyensis. The sequence goes on from DWYB01000050.1 coordinate 39,297, forward strand.
ATACAATAATTTAAAAGTAATATCTGCTCCCGGGTCACCATAAACAACTGCTTTCCATGGTCCGCCGACAGGTTCCAGGATTTTCACCAGCGTAAAATTCTTCCCCTGCATAGCCATTGGTTGCAACTCCGCCTCAGTATATGTATATCCTTCCGGGTTCACAACTTCATATGACGTAAATTCACCCTCGAGAATAATATTTATTTCTTCAATTCCTACATCTGGAACATCAAATATCCTTACTGCTTTTCCGTTTTCATCTATTTGAATCGGTGATGGCTCAGGATCGGGATCTATACCAGCAAAAATCATTTTGTAATACATTTTCATTACATCTGACAAATCCTCAGAACTGGCGACCTCTGTAAATTCGCCGCCGGTTGCAGAAGCAATCTGCTGCATTTCCGATGCATCAGCACTTCCATCTGTATTCAGACAGATAGTATAAATTTTATACCCAGCCTGTCTTGCCCGCTCAATGGCATCTGCCTTCTCCTCAAGAGAGTTCTCTTCTTCTTCCGCACTACCCATCTCTGTATTCCCGTCAGTCAGAAGAATGATTACTGCCGGCAGTTCTGCGTTTTTATTATTATCAAGCATATCCACTGCGGTGCTAAGTCCGAGTCCGATATTTGTCCATCCCGGCGCTGATTCTGTGACCACCTTATCCGTAAAGCTGTTCTTCTGGTCAACCCCTTCGACCGCCTGTATATCTTGTTTTTTTATAATTTCATCATTAAATGATACGCTTCCTAAATAATTTCCGGTCTGCGCAGCCAGGCCGTTAAAACTGCGTATCGCTTCATAGCGGAGTTGTTCGGGATCTGTCGTATCCATAGATCCACTTTCATCCGTAACAAAAACCACGTTATACCGATTTTGTTGTTGTTCATTTGCTACTGCTTTTACTGGAATTCTCATACTGATAATTACAAAACAAACCATCACTGTCATTAATATCCATTGTCTAATTTTCCTCATAATCTTACTCCGCTCTCTCCTTTAATTACCGTCAAAAATAGACTCTTTATCCAAAGTATACCGCTAATATTAGTTATTTTCAATAATTATCGGTAATCTAATCGTGAATATTACTAATTATATTAGCGTATAATTAAAATGATATTGGGGTGTTTTTATGACAGATTCTTTTATACGTGAACGAATTACTGAATTAAGAATAAAAAAAGGTGTTTCTGAATACAAAATGAGTACGGACTTAGGGCACAGCAAAAGCTATATCCAGAGCATAACCTCCGGAAGGTCACTCCCTTCCCTTGGTGAATTTTTATATATCTGTGATTATCTTTCTGTAACGCCAAAAGAATTTTTTGATCAGAATATTTCTGAGCCACTTCTTTTACGCCAACTAATTAATTTATCTAAAAATATGTCTGACAAAGATTTACTTGCTCTTATTAATATTGCTGACCGACTGAATGAAAAGCAAAAAATAATAGATAAACAGTTACCATAATTTATAATGAAGCAACTGAGACACAGAATATAATATGATAATTATTTTGCTTTTAGTTATACCACTATAAAGCAAAATAATACTAAAGGGACCGTCAGCAATACGACAGTCCCTTTAGTATTATTTTACAATAATTCCAGGAAAACTAAGGTTCTTCCGCATTTATTAGTGTTTGGTCGTTTTTAATCAGCCGCTACGATACATCAGTTTAGCCTCAAGCAATCTCTTGCTACACCGCCCGTACATGGTTCGCTTAACCATTTTAAGCTTACTGTTAGTTCCCTCTACAAATCCATTACTCAGATCACTGGCAACAG
>DWYB01000051.1 GCA_019118885.1 Candidatus Mediterraneibacter surreyensis
CACTCTCAATATTTAGTTCGCAGCCAATCCAATATAGCGGAATGGTCTGTTAAGGTTACCCTTTTTCACTACTGTAAAAATTATAACTTTTTTTCATATCACCTCTTGACATTTCTTAGCTGGACTTTTTAGTCAGGATAATTATACCACATTCGCAGATTGCTTTAAATTAAAAAAGAGAATAACTCCAGAAAACCGGGATTATTCTCTCTTGATGTCTCTTATTCCATCCACTCTCCGTCAAATACAACTTCCGCAGGCCCCGTCATATAGACTGTGTCTTTCTTCCGGTCCCACTGTATCTGCAGATCGCCGCCCAGAAGTTTTACTGTCACATCGTTCTCTGTCAGTCCGTTGAGTACGGAGGAAACTGCAACCGCACACGCGCCGGTTCCGCAGGCGAGTGTCTCACCGGAGCCGCGTTCCCATACGCGCATCTCTACAGTGTTCCTGTCCAGCACCCTTACGAACTCTGTATTGACCCTGTTCGGAAAGCGCTCATGATTCTCGAATTTCGGTCCGATCACCTCAAGCGGGAGTTCCTTTACATCACAGTCCACATATACAACCGCATGAGGATTCCCCATAGAAACACATGTCATATGATATTCCTGCCCATCTACAAGAATAGGAACATTTACCGCTTCATCTCCCTCTGCCACGACAGGGATCTTTGCTGGTTCCAATTCAGGTTTCCCCATATCAACTTTCACCAGCTTAACTTTTCCGTTCTCCACAGTCAGGTCAAGATATTTGATACCGCCCAGTGTCTCCACCGATATCTGCGTTTTATCCGTCAGGCCATAATCATACACATACTTTGCCACACAGCGGATCCCGTTTCCGCACATTTCCCCGCGGGAGCCGTCTGCATTGTACATTTCCATCTCAAAATCCGCCTTATCAGACGGATTGATCATGATCAGACCGTCAGCCCCGACCCCGAAATGCCGGTCGCTGATCTTTATCGCAAGTTCAGACGGATTTTCTATCTTTTCTCTGAAACAGTTCACATATACATAATCATTGCCAAGGCCCTGCATTTTTGTAAATCTCATAATCATACCCCTTGCTTTCCAATTATTATTCCACCATCATTATACACACTAACCGGCGGAAATCCAACCGAAAGCCGTCCGATTTATTTAACTAAGCAATTATTTAGGCTTCTATTTATCCATCACAGTCAATATCATACGAGCTGTCTCCACCATATCCGTACCGCTTTCCATGCTGGTCTTCTGCACATATTTATGTGCCTCATCTTCGGTCATATGATTGCGTTCCATCAGCAGGGCTTTTGCCTCTTCTATGATCTGACGATCTTTCGCGCTTCTCAGCTTTCCCGATTCACGTTTTTTCCGTCTACGCCGCTCCTGTGTCTGCTGGATCATCTCAATCGTATTGACCAGATCATATATTTTAATCGGCATGGGAAGTCCTACAACACCATCCGGAAGCCCATCAGACCATTTATCAGCCGGTGCGATCAGGAGGATTTCAAATCCGGCCGGAAGATATTCCCTCATCTGTGTATAATGCATATCCTGCATTCGATCCGCGCAGACCACGATCCCGTCGTTCCACATCTCCGCATATTGAAGCACTTTGGCTCCCGTCTGACAGACAGCAGATACTTCGAACCCGGATTTTACAAGGATATTTCTTATATTTACTGCATTTTCCCGCTTTGAAAATGCAACTATGATATTACTCAAATCCGTGTCACCTCCTGCTGTCTCATAGTTTCTGCCGCTTTCCGTAAGCATGCTTGCGCGTCGCCCCGCCTCATTTTCTCTTTCTGCTCATGCTCACAGTTCGATTCCGCCGTATGCGGCTCCATCTCACTGTATGGCGTCCGCCATATGCCGGTTTTGCCATCTGCCGCCTTTTGCAAGCTAGCTTGCTCGTCGGCCCGCTGCCTTCCTCTTTCTGCTCATGCTCACAGTTCGATTTCGCCGTATGCGGCTCCATCTCACTGTGTGGCGTCCGCCATATGCCGGTTTTGCCATCTGCCGCCTTTTGCAAGCTAGCTTGCTCGTCGGCAGATGGCAAAACCGACGCATGAGCAGACTGGTATCACACCTTGTACAGGTAGTTTTCGATTTCCCAGTCTGTTACCTGCATGCAATATGCTTTGTACTCTTTTTTCTGAGCTTTAATAATCTTATGCGCCAGATCTTTTCCGAGTACTTCCTGTATTAATTCATCTTTTTCCAGTTCTTCTACTGCCTCTTTAATTGATCTGGGCAGTTTCTGTACGCCAAGCTCCTCACGACGCTCCGATGACATTTTCTGAATGTTTTCATCAATGCAGTCCGGAGGCATGATCTGATTTTTAATACCGTCCAGTCCGGCCATAAGAAGCACTGCCAGGGCAAGATACGGGTTAGCCGTTGCATCCGGGCTTCTCAGTTCGATTCTGGTATTCTCTCCTCTTCCTGACGGCACGCGGATCAACGGGCCTCTCGTCTTTGAAGACCAGCCCATATAAACCGGCGCATCATATCCCGGCACAAACCGCTTATATGAATTGACTGTCGGATTCGTAATGCAGGTGATCGCTTTCATATGTTTCATCAGACCGCCGATGAAATAGTACCCATCCCTGCTCAGCCCGTTCGGATCTGTTTCACTTTGGAATGCATTCACTCCATCACGGCTTAAGGACAGATTAATGTGCATACCTGATCCGTAAGTCTCAATCTTCGGTTTCGGCATAAACGTAGCATGAAGGCCGTGCCTCTTTGCAATCGTCTTTACCACCATCTTAAACGTCATAAGATTGTCGGCTGTCACCAGGGCCTCGTCATACCGGAAATCGATCTCGTGCTGTGCCGGTGCGATCTCATGATGAGACGACGTAATCTCAAATCCCATCTCCTCCAGAGTCAGCACCATATCGCGTCTTGCATTCTCCCCGAAATCAACCGGCCCGATATCAAAATATCCCCCTCTTTCATGTGTAAGAGTCGTGGGAAGTCCGTCTTCATCCGTATGGAACAGGAAAAATTCACACTCCGGTCCTGCATTGAGTGTGTAGCCGAGCTCAGCGGCATGTGCGATTGCTTTTTTCAGCACATATCTCGGATCCACCTCGTATGGAGTTCCGTCTGTCCGGTATACATCACAGATCAGACGGGCCACCTTTCCCTGCTGCGGACGCCATGGAAAAATCTCAAATGTACTCAGATCCGGATAAAGATACATGTCTGAGTCTTCCTCTCCGGAAAGCCCGTCGAGAGAAGAGACGTCGAACATACACCGGTTATCCAAAGCTTTTTCAAGCTGGCTGACGGTCACAGCCATATTCTTCATGGTTCCGAAGATATCCGTAAACTGAAGACGGATGAAAGCGACATCCTCTTCTTCCACAAGACGCAGAATATCCTCTCTTGTGTAATTATGCATAAAATGAAACCTCCTTTTCATCTTGAGCTTCTAAACACAAAAGGGCGTTCTCCACCTGAAGAAAACGCCCTTGTTTCGTCATTCATTATATAGTCTGTGTTCTTAAATGTCAAATCATTCTTCAACACTTTAGCCGTCTTTATTTTTACAGTTTCTTCTTCATCCAGAAGAATCCCCATCCCGGAAGATCAACCGTCACCAGTTCATTCTTTCCACCGCTCAGCAGATTCGTATACTCTGCTTTTTCCGGCATCCATACCGTCTTCGGATAGTCGCTGAAATTAAACACAGCATGAAGTTCTTCTCCTTCCGCTCTGCGGACGATCCAGAGAATGGACTGGTCACTGTAATCTTTCGTCCACACTTCAGCGTCTGCATTAAATACAGGCTCGCTTCTGCGGATCTTTTCCAGTTTGCCGAGGGCGTTAAAAATACGTCCCTGTACACTGTTCTTGTCTTTGATATTTTCCACCAGATCCCAGTTGAATTTTCCTCTGTGGATATAACGGGAATCCGGCGCTTTCTCAGGATCATCTTTGTATGTATAGTCATTGACCTGTCCGACTTCATCTCCGCTGTAGAGCATCGGGATTCCGGACTGGGACAGCATATACGCATGGAGCATCACATCTTTTGTGATCGCCCAGTCCATCTTCTCATCATTCTGTTCAAAGCCGGCGCTCTCGATGCCGCACATAGATGCAGTAGTTGCACAGAATCTTGCATCTCCCGTCACCGGATCCTCATTATAGAGCTCGCCCCGGCTGACACTTCCCTCGGTCTTGCCCTGGAAATAGTCGTTCAGATATTTCTTATGAGGCACTTCCTCCATGCCCCATGTTTTCAAAGTATCATAATCCAGTCCCCATCCGATATCATCATGGCATCTCAGATAATTCAGGAATGTATACTCTCTCGGGAGCGAACATACGATATCCATCTGTTTTCTGAGGAGCCGGATGTCTCTTGTGGCAACAGTATGCCATGTAGTCGCCATAGTCGTAACATTATAAAGCATATGGCATTCCGGTTTCTCGACCGTGCCGAAATACGGCGCCACTTTATCAGGCTCCATAACAACCTCTCCAAGCAGTACAATTCCCGGACACACGATCTCGCCGATCATGCGCATCATACGGACAATCGTATGTACCTGAGGAAGATTTCTGCAGTTTGTCCCCAGCTCTTTCCAGATATACGGCACGGCATCGATACGGATAATATCCATCCCCTGATTTGCCAGATATAGGAAATTGTACATCATCTCATTGAACACGCGCGGATTACGGTAGTTCAGATCCCACTGATACGGATAGAACGTTGTCATTACATAATGTCCGAGCTCCGGGAGATAAGTGAAGTTACCCGGTGCAGTCGTCGGAAACACCTGCGGAACCGTCTTCTCATATTCCTGCGGAATAGACGGATCTGCATAGAAGAAGTATCGGCTCATATATTCGCCGTCTCCCTGACGCGCTCTTCTTGCCCATTCGTGATCTTCCGATGTATGATTCATGACAAAATCCATGCACAGGCTGATACCTTTATCATGGCATTTTTCTGCGAGTTCCGCCAGATCATCCATCGTTCCCAGCTCCGGTTTCACCTTGCGGAAGTCAGCTACCGCATAACCGCCGTCCGAACGGCCTTTCGGCGAGTCAAGGAAAGGCATCAGATGGATATAGTTGACATTGCATTTCTCAATGTATGGAAGCTTCTCCTGTACGCCTTTGATATTCCCGGCAAAGTTATCAATATACATCATCATGCCCAGCATATCGCGCTTGCGGTACCATTCGCCCTCAGCTTCACGCTCGGCATCAAGTTTTTTCAGCTTCTCATTACGCTCGTCGTAATAGCGTTTCATCTGACCGCACAGCTCCGCAAACATATCGTCATTGCCGTACAGTTCCATATAGAGCCAGCGCAGCTCATCATGATGGCGTCCCAGCCTCTCCATGAAGATTCTGTCTTCTTCCTCTTTTTTCTTCGCTGCCGCCTCTGCCGCTTTCGCTTTTTTCTCTGCTTCTGCTTTCTTCTTTGTAGCTGCCTTCGCCTTCTTTTCCGCTTCCGCTTTCTTCTTCGCCTCTGCTTCGGCTTTCGCTTTTGCCTCTGCTTCCGCTTTTGCCTCCGCCTCTGCTTTAGCCTTCGCTGCTTTCTCCTCCTCGGCTGCCGCCTTAGTGTCTTCTGACGCTTTTACGCTTCTTGTAACTGTTTTTGCTTTTGCCGCCGTCTCTTTCTTTCTTGCGGCTCTTGATTTCTTTGCCATGATTTCTGTCCCCCGTATCTTAATCTGCCTGTACGAAATGCCACTGATATGCCTGATATTCTCCGTGAAGCACCGGCTTCGGCACGCCTGCTTCGCGCAGGGCTGTACTGTTGTACAGTTTACCTGTCGTTGTCTCGCGGTACATTGTATTTTCTTTCAGGCCCTTCACCTTTATATAATCCACCGTCATATTGGCGTGCTTCTTAATACCTACTACCTGAACCAGCGCTTCTCTCTGATCCTCCGATACAAACTCCCATGCTCCCTGATTATCTGTCTGAGGATTTGTAAGACGGTAGTAGAGTCCCCGCTGAACCAGTGCGGCATATTCTTTATACTCTGCGATCTGACGACGGATCTCTGCTTTTTCTTCTTCACTCAATTCATTCAGGTTCAGTTCATATCCGAATGTGCCGGCGAGGGCTACTGTCCCCCGTGTCTTCATCGGCGTCACTCTCTCTGTCTGATGGTTCGGCGAAGCCGATACATGGGATCCCACACAGGAAGCCGGATAAATAAACGATGTTCCATACTGGATCTCCAGTCTGTCAATCGGATCTGTATTGTCACTGCACCAGATCTGCGGCGTGTAGTACAGCATACCGGCGTCAAACCGTCCGCCGCCGCCGCTGCATCCTTCAATCAGAATATTCGGATACCGGTTCACCAGACGTTCAAGGAAATCATAGAGTCCCAGCACATAGTCGTGCAGCACCCGTCCCTGACTGTCCGCCGTTGCAGAGTACACGTCTGCAATGCTCCGGTTCATATCCCATTTGATATATTCCACATTTCCCTGATCCAGTACAGAGCAGATCTGATTGTAAATATAGTCTACTACTTCTTTTCTGGAGAAATCAAGAACAAGCTGATGTCTGGAGCGATTCGGGCGGCGTCCCGGTATGACGAATGCCCAGTCCGGATGCTCACGGTAGAGATCACTGTCCTCATTCACCATCTCCGGTTCGATCCAGATACCGAATTTCAATCCCATTGCATTAATCTTTTCGATCAGTTCGCCCAGTGTGCAGCCAAGTTTTTCTTCATTGACCTTCCAGTCTCCCAGCCCGCGCAGCTCGCTGTCACGCTTGCCAAACCAGCCGTCGTCCATTACAAACATCTCGATTCCCAGTTTTGCCGCCTCAGAAGCCAGTTTCAGAAGAGACTCGCCTGTGAAATCAAAGTAGGACGCCTCCCAGCTGTTTAACAGGATCGGTCTTACAATCTCCTTATATTTTCCTCTGCAAAGATGCGTGCGGATACAGCCGTGAAGATTCTGGGAAAGTTTCGCAAGCCCCTCAGAAGAATAACTCATAATAACCTCCGGAGACTGGAATTCTTCTCCTGCCTTCAGCGGATATGCAAACTGCTCCTCAGAGAGTCCCATAAGAAGTCTTGTCTGATAATACTGATCCTGACCGGCCTCGCTCTGGAAACCGCCGCTGTAGACAAATGCCATTGCATAACAGCTTCCCGCATCTTCGGTTGTCTCATGTTCCGCCATAATAACAGCCGGATTGTACTGATGGCTGGATGAGCCCCTAAGGCTGCCGATCTTCTGCACCCCATGTCCGACAGGCATTCTCTGCATATTTCTCTCCATGGCATGACGCCCGTAGAAAGTAATAAAATCATACTGTCCGCCCACCATATCCAAACATGCCGGAGCAAGCTTCTTCACAGAAATATGTCCATTGCTTCCATTTACAATCTTAACACTGCGGGTAATAATATCATATTCCGGAAGCACACCGTAAAGCAGCACTGCCTGTACGCCGGTCACGCGGTCCTCCAGAACCACCTCAAGGGTCTGAGCTTCATCATCATCCGCATACACTGCCGGAAGTCCTTCCAGAACATATTTCCCATCGCGTATGCTGTGACTTTCATATCGGAAATCACTGCAGTAGGTACGGTCCGTATTTTTAATAATGCATGCCGGAGTGCGGTAATCCCCTGTCCCCAGTGAAGGGAATTCCTGCGGCAGTGAGTCCATAGAATAAGTCTTGTCATTTCCTGCGTCATACGGATTGCCTGAAAATCCTCTGTCATAATATGTCAGAAGATAATCCATGCATCCCTCTGCTGTTTTTCCATAATACAGGTGCAGCAGAAATCCGTATTTGTCTACCTGCATCTGATAAGTTGTGTTTCTGGTATGAAGAGTAATTGTCTTCTGCGCCTCATCATAAATTATGCTCATAATCTGTCTCTCCTAATCTGTGAATATTAACTAAAATGTGTCCTTACTTCATTGGAAAGGCATGCGGACGCCTGCCGGACATATGTCTGCTCGTGCAAGCACGGCAGCCGCCTGCCGGGCGTATCGCACAAAAAAGGGCGGGTGAATGTACTTCACGCACATAACACCCGCCCGGTAAGACGCGCGGATGCGCATCGGGGCTCACTTATTTCACAGCACCGTTTACCACACCGTTGATGATCTGTTTCTGGCAGATCACGTAGAATATGATGATCGGAATCAACGCCAGCAAATAAGATGCGAACGCCAGATTATAGTTCGTACCGAACTGTGTCTGGAACGTCAGCTGTGCCAGCGGCAGTGTGTTCTGTCCTTTTCCTGACATAATGATCAACGGAGTCATAACGTCATTCCATACAGCCAGAGCCGTGATTACTGCTACTGTTGCGTGCATTGGCTTCATGATCGGGAAGATGATCTTCCAGAAAGTACGCCATGTGCTTGCTCCGTCCACTCTCGCCGCTTCTTCAAGCGCGATCGGGATGTTTACAAGGTATCCTGTATAGAGAAGTAAGTTCATCGGCATATAGAATACCACATAAAGGATAATAACGCCAGCCCAATTATCAAGGTGCATCTCTGCAGTCTGTTTTGCCAGGGGCATCATCAGGATTGCAAACGGCACAAACATACCGCTTACAATGAAAAGATAAATCAGGTTATAAATCTTACTGTGCGCTTTGTTTCTTCCCACTGCATATCCCATAAGAGAATGAAGGAGCAGGCAGAGCACTACAGTGCTGATCGTTACAAGAAGGCTGTTCCCGAGGGAGCGCCAGAAATCGGTCAGCTCCATAGCCTGTGCAAAGTTGCTTAAGCTCCAGTGTGCAGGCAGCGACAGGATTCCGGAGATACTGTTCGTCATCTCCGTAGGCTGTTTGAACGCGATTACAATCGTCATATACAGCGGAAATGCCACCGTAATAAGACCGATAAACAGAAGGATCGTAATGGGCCAGTTTACTCTTGCTTTCATTTTCTCATACATTATAACTGTTCCTCCTTCTTACTTGATATAGACATCTGCGCTACGGAAATCGCAACGATCACGATGAAAAATACAACCGCATTCGCACTCTGATAACCGAAACTTCCACCTGACAGACCATTGTTGTAGATCAGGTAGGAAATCGACTCTGTACTCTGCTCCGGCCCGCCCTTTGTCATAGCCATGATCTGATCGAATACCATCAGGAAGTTCTTGACGCACAGAACCATGTTGATCGTAAAGAACGGAATGATCAGAGGGAATGTAAGGTATCTGAACTTCTTCCAGCCTGTAGCTCCATCCAGATCGCCTGCTTCATATACATCTTCCGGCACTGTCTGAAGACCTGAGATGTAAATGATCGTATTCATGGCGATTGACTGCCATGCACACACAATCACGATCGCGATCCATGCCGTCTTGCTGTTTGACAGCATACTTCCGCTCAGAGCGTCGATTCCGAGAGCCTCGCCAAGCCCCGGAAGGATATAGGTAAAGAAATACTGGAAGATATAACCTACAACCAGCGCTCCGAGTACATTCGGAACGAAGTAAGCCGCTCTTAAGAATGTCTTTCCTTTAATCTTGCTGTTCAGGCCAAGGGCAAGGATCAGACTGATCACGTTCGTCAGGATCGTCGCCACAACAGCCAGTTTAATCGTGAACAGGTATGACCCGCCGATTCTGGGATCTGTAAACAGATCCATATAGTTTCTGAATCCGACAAAATCATATGTACCAAAGCCTTTAAAATTCGTAAAACTGTAGATCACACCGCGGATCAGCGGTACTGTATTGAAGCAGACAAACAGTGCCAGAATCGGTATTGTGATCAGCATATATGTCCGCTTGCTGTCATTTACTTTTTTCATAATCTACCCCGCTCCTTTCCTAGTCGGAAGTTCCGTGTTCTTCGTTGTATTCCTGAACCTCACGGATAATATCTCTGTTATATCTCTGCCAGTCTTTATCAAACTTGGCAAGGAATGCATCCACATCCTTATTGATGATCAATGTCTGGATCTGTGCGTCAACAGCCATCTCTGACGGATAATAGTGATCCTGATAATCCGTCATGTTGCCGGACTCGATGTAGGATTTCATACCGTCAAGCATGGGCGCCAGCTCAAAGTCACCCTCCTTACAGGGAACAGCATTCTGATCATCGATATATGCCTGGATATTTTCATCTTCCATCAGGAAATCGAGTACCTCATATGCTTCTTCCTTATGCTCGCACGCAGCGGTAACGGCAAACATAAGGTCTACACCGGAGTTCAGTGTATTCTTGTCCGCATCGTCATTACCCGGTGTTACGAACGAATCGATGTTCATATCCGGATTTACGGAAAGAATCTGCGGTACTGCATAACTTCCGATCGGGTACATTGCAGACTCACCGTTTGCAAACGCCGTACACGCATCATTATAACCATAAGCAACCGGATCGTCCGGTCCGTAGCTTACCAGCTCAAGACACTTCTCAGCCACCTCTCTGTAATTGTCCGTAAATGTCGTCTCGCCTGCATTGACCTTCTTACACGTGTCGGCCGGCGCAAGATCTACTGCAAGAGAGTTCCACGGCGCCAGACAGGTCCATGTATCACGGAAACCGAAATAGAACGGCAGGATTCCCTCTGACTTGATCTCCTCACACAGGTTGATCAGTTCATCCCAGGATTCAGGAATCTGCCAGCCGTGCTCTTCAAACATATCTTTATTGTACAGGATACCTGCTGCATTTGCTACATAGGGCACACCAAACACTCCGTCTTTCGGAGTGATCTCAAGGTTCTCCAGAATATCCAGATATGACTGCTTTACATCCGCCAGTCCCGGATAATCAGATACATCTGCAAGAATATCCGCATCAACATAGTAAGAATAGTTAATATCTCCGCCTATTCCGATGATGTCCGGATAATCCTCACGGACGAACCTTGTTCTCATGATCGTGCTTGCATCGTTCGGAGAACTGATGGTCAGGTGAATGTCGTCGTGAGTTGCATTAAACTGCTCTTCCACCTGATCGAAGTACGTTGCCGCCTCCGGCTTGTACTGCAGGATCTCGATTTCCGTCACTCCGCTGTTCTCGTCCGAACCGCATCCCGGAAGAATCACTGCTGCAAGCATGGACGCTGCAAGTACCGCACTGATCGCTTTTTTCTTTTTCATAGTTGTTTCAGCTCCTTCCTTTTAGCTTTTCCACTTATGAAATTATTATAACATTATAAAAATTTTATAAAATATCTGGATTATCTGTGTTTTATACCACAATGCGACTTATATGTCATTTTTGATAAGTAGGGTCGCATTTGGGAATATTTTAGTTTATAATCTCTTTAAAAGCGGAAAATCATATTAAGAGGATAAACAAAACATGCCTTAAAACAGAAGGGAGAATTCTCTATGAACGATTCTGTATTTACTGTATTCCCAAGCGAAAATTTCGTTGATCTGTGCCTGTACCAGTTCGGAAGAGAACAGTGCCCGCCCGCTTACTCTTTCGGACCGGCAACGAGAAATCACTATCTCTTTCACTATGTCCTGTCCGGAACCGGAAAACTGATCGCCGACGATTCGAAAGGAGAATCGCACGAATATCAGATTCACAGCGGTCAGGGATTTATGATCTTCCCCCGTCAGATCACAACTTATATTGCAGACGAAAAGCTCCCGTGGGAATACACATGGCTGGAATTTGACGGAATGCGCGCAAGAGAAGTGATTGAAACATCAGGAATGAGCCCGGACCATCCGGTCTATCACGCTTCGCATAAAGATCTGCGGGAAAGCATGGCTGACGAGATGACTTACATTTCAGACCATGGAAACTCCTCTTCTTTCCACCTGATCGGACATCTGTATCTCTTTGTGGATTACCTCGCCCGTTCTTCCGCAACTACACAACTTACCTCCGGCGGAAAAGTGCGGGATTTCTATATCAAAGAAGCGCTGAACTATATTGAACAGAACTTCCAGAATGATATCACCGTAGAAGGTATCGCTTCTTTCTGCGGGCTGAACCGAACCTACTTCGGCCGGATTTTTAAAGAAACGGTAGGAAAATCACCTCAGCAGTTCCTGCTCAACTATCGTATGACAAAAGCTGCAGAACTGCTGAAACTGACTAATCTTTCCATCAGTGATATCGGAAATGCCGTAGGCTATCCCAACCAGCTGCACTTTTCAAGAGCATTCAAAAATGTGTTTGGAATATCTCCAAGAGAATGGCGTAATAAGAATCATGTGATGAAATAAATTTTGATTTTTCGGACTGAATGCCAATGGGACAAGGTCCGAAACCAGACGGAGACGAGGCAATGAAATACTTTTTAAGATAACCGGCATGTGCTTCAGGCTCCGCTCCGTAATTCGGGGAAAATTAAAGGTTCTGAAAGCTGACTAAAAGCAAAGTCTGAAAATGGGAAACTCGTCTTCGACTCAAACACCCCATTTTCAGGCTTAACGTCATCATTCAGAGCCTTAACTTTTCCATCGAATTACTTCGAAGTTGCCTTCCTCACATACCAGTCATCTCTTTAAAGGCTTTCAATGCCTCGTCTCCATCTGTTTCTGCTTTATCGGATTCGGCAGCCAGTCCGACAAATATGAAAGCTAAAGAAACCGGTTAAAGGGGTAAATAATAGAGAAGAAGTTATTTATTGGTTTGGCGGAGAACCGTTTCCGGTTATGGAGATTTCTGGTTCCGCTTGTTCGTTTTATATCTGCAGAGAACATCCCGTGTCAAGCCTGCGAAGCACCTGTTTATAGGCAAGGGCTTGACACGGGATCTTCCTGCAGATAAATATTAATCAAGCGGACCTGAAATCAATTCGGCTCGAATTCGAACCGACAGATCAACAAATCCTATATCGGCCGAAACAATGAGATCATAGTCGGGGAAGTCGCTTCTTCTACCCGTATGCATGAGAATTTTCGGAATGGGAAAGAAAGCAGCCGGGAGGCAGGTATTGCGTACGCACCGTTGGAGCAGCGTCGATACTTAGAGCGCGTCTTTTGCGCTCTTATGTACCGCTACGCTGCGACCGAATGAAAATGTGTGCGTTAGCAATACCTGCCTCCCGGCGGATACTTTATCAGTCCGAAAAATCGGAATTTTCTTAAACCAGCTCTATCGCCTGTTTCCCCGACAGATGTTCTATCGCCATCTCCAGCATGCATAGCGGCTTCCATTCCCGTTCGATGGCTTGATCCCGGTTTTCGGCTGTGTCATCAGGGGCATATTTAACCGCCAGCTTTTCAATGGCAGAGCGTTTCTCTGTGTCGTCTTCCACAATGCGTATTCTGCCGAAAGCGATGACGCTGCGGAAGTATGTAGTATATTCTGCCGGCACGATCTGATCCTGATCGATGACACAGAATGAAGCTTTGGCATTTTTTAACATGGCGTCGATCTTATGACCTCTTTTTGCACTGTGGAACCAGAGCTTCTCACCGTCATAGACATAACTTACGGGCACTGCATAGGGGTAACCGTCATCTCCATGGAGAGCCAGAACTCCTGATGTTCCATTGTATAATATACTGTCACATTCTTCTTTTGATAATTTCTGCTTTTTTCTGCGCATTTCGCGAAACATAGTATTTCCTCCCTGAACTGTTCCGATTTATTTCCAATAATATCATATTGTATACGAAAATGAAAACAGATACAATCAGTCCGTAATAATAAAACAGAAAGGATTGAGACGGAAGATGAGGAAAGTAAGAGCCTTGCTGGCAGCGGCGGTACTGATGTGCGGACTCTTATGGATTGGAGCAGATGTATTCGGGGCAGACAATCTGGAAATGCAGGTGTCGTCCGGGACGACGGAAGCGGCGCCCGGAGAGGATATTACACTAACATTTTCGCTTGCCGGCTATGACGATATTCAGGAGGGGATTTACGCGCTGGAAGCGACTCTTGAATATGATACAGATATTTTTGAAACTGTGGAAGAGCCGGATTTTGAGACATTGTCCGGCTGGGAGCAGCTTCGGTATAATGCCGATAACGGGCAGTTTGCAGTGATCAATAAGAATGGGAGCGTGGAGGACGAAGCTGCATTTCAGCTGACATTGACTGCAAAGACTCAGACTGAGATAAAAGAGACGACAATTACGCTCAAGAATGTTTCTGTGTCTGAAGGAAAAGAAGATATTTTCCTGGAGGATACTGAATTTCAAATGGCGGTAGATTCAGATGAGCAGCCGGAGAACGGCGGCGGGGAGGACGTACCGGAAGAACCGGATGAAACGCCGGAGGACTCTGATGAACAGCCGGAAATTCCAGAAGAAAATCCAGAGGAGACACCGGAAAGGCCGGATGAGGTTCCAGACGGCACGGGAGAAGTATCCGGAGATGATAACAGCAGCGTGGAAGATGACCAAAACGGAATGTCTGAAAATATAGAAGATTCTCAGACGAATGCAGATAGTGAAGATCCAGTGCAGATGTCGACGGAACAGCAGTCCGGAGACCAGGAGAAGGTACAGACCGGGGATACAACTGGTGGGCTCATCTTTTTTGCCATGCTGCTTCTGGTATCCCTTTCGGTATTGGGAGGAATTCTAGTCACCAGAACAAGAAAAAGAAAACAGAATAAGAATGGCCCGAAGATACTTGCCGGGCTGATCCTATGTAGTATACTTGCCGTATCAGCAGGTATCCGAACGGAGGCGGCAAGAGAAAAGGGAGATGTAGACAGGGATGGAAGTATAGATTATACAGATGTGGAATTGATCCAGAAGCACTTAATCGATCTGGAGATTCTCGGACAGGACGCTCAGGAGCCGGCAGATCTCAATGATGACGGGAAACTTACAGTGACTGATCTGGCGCTTCTCGTCCGCATGATTGAAAACCGGACGGATGACGAGACCCCCCCAGACCCGGAAGACCCGTCAGAACCCGGAGAGCCGTCGGAACCTGAAGAACCCTCAGAACCCGGAGAGCCGTCGGAACCTGAAGAACCCTCGGAACCCGGAGAGCCGTCGGACCCGGAAGGCCCATCAGAACCCGGAGAGCCGTCGGAACCTGAAGAACCAACGGATCCGGAAGAGCCGGCAGAGCCGGAAAATCCGTCGGATCCGGAAGAACCTGAAGAGGAGATACAGGAAGCTATCGAGCTCAAGGATATCACAGATACAACTCTGTATTACAGTGAAGGTGGAAAGACAGAGGAGATAGACATACTGGATATTACAAAAGGGCTTCCGGAAGATCCGGAGAATTACTTTGCAGTGATCGGGATGGAGAGCCTGCCGGATCTTTATACGGGGATCTCGGAGTTCAGACAGGAAAAAAGCGGAACAGTTTCGGCGGTGATCGATCAGGAAAATGTGATCCGGTATGATGCCGACGGAAACCGCATAGAAGAGTATGCTTTTCCGGTCGCTTACAGAGATAAAGAGGGTGAGCATCCTCTGATCAAGAGCGCCCAGGAGCTGTTTGATAAGATGGCAGCCGAACCGAAGGGAACATTTGAACTGACGGAGAATCTGGACGCTTCAGGAATTTCTGCGGACGCCCCTGCGGTTGCAGGCACGTTTACCGGGGAGCTGGATGGAAACGGCTTCCGGATACGGAACCTGCCAACTTCATTATTCGGCACGCTGAGCGGGGCGCATATCCATGACCTTGTGATCGAGGACGCGGCGGTCACTGCTCAGAGAAGCGGAATCCTCGCCAATTTTATCCAGAGACAGTCTATCGTAGAAGATGTTTTTATTATAGATTCTTCGGTGTCAAACAGTGTGGATGAGATGGGGGCTTTTGCGGGTAAACTTTCGGACTCAACGATACGCAGAAGCGCCTCTGTCAATGTTTCGTTAAGAGGACTGGTGGCGGTCGGCGGAATCGTCGGCAGGACGGAGGCGGGAGCTCTGATCGAAGACTGTTATGTTACAGGCAAGGTGCAGGGAACCTACGACCACCCGAGTCTTGGAGCCAGAACAGGAGGAATCACCGGCTGGCACGGAGGAGGAAAGATCAGCCGCTGTTATACGAATGCAGAGATCATTGCTCCGGCGAAAAAAGGAAACGGTGGTATCATCGGCGGGCCGAATACAGGAAGTCCGGTGATTGAGTACAGTCTGAGCATGAGTACGGGAGCAGGCTTCCGGATTGCTGGATTCGATGTCCTGGAAAGTGTGAAAGAGGTATATGAGTATTCCGGTTCCGGCAGTGCAACAAATGTGACGGAGGCCAATGGAAACAATGTAAAAGAAACAGATGCGGTTTATGATCGGACATTTTATGAGGATATCCTCGGGTTTGACGGAAAGGTCTGGGATTTGGAGGGGCTTGCTCTTAAGAAGCTTCCGATACTGTCAGATTCTCCTGTCGAGGACAACAGTTACGGAATCCCTTCCTATAATGAAGTGAAAGACCACGAAGACTATCAGGCGGAGAGGGAGACGGTTTATGCCAATATGGCGGAAATCATGCCGTTCGCGGACACCGCGCTGTGGGTAGAATATGGAAACGGGCTGTCCGGATCAGACCCTCTTGCGGCAAAGAAGATCAAATACGTGCTGCCTCTTGACGGGCAGGGAACGTATGTGGCGGGAATCCACAGGGAAACACCGGGAAGAGCGGTAAAGATCCGCGTCATATTTGAGGATGATACGAGGCAGGAATATTCCCTTACTGAAGCAAAATTAGTGGGAAATATCGTGGCGTCTTACGGAATCGAAGGGCAGAAGTTCCCTTATCAGTTCCACAATTATGCGGCGGCTTTCGATGAGAGTGTCCTATCCGGTCTGACGGCACTGGCTTCCGGGTATGACTATAATACAGAAATCGCAGGGATCACGCAGGAAGATGAGAGCCGTCTGTATACGGACTATTATAATGAGAGTGTGAAGGGAAAACTGGAGCGTGTGCTGGCGGATCTGTTCACTTCTCAGGAGAGGTATCCGTCTTACTGTGCACACCCGGCTGTGCAGGCGCTGACAGAAGAACGCATGAAAGATGAGGAAGAGCTGAAACGCTGTCTGTACTCATACAATTATTATGATAAATGGTATCACATCGATTACGATGGCATAGTATTGAGCGATCTGATGTTTTTCGGAAAGGAAGTACTGTAGATCGAAGAAATTCAGGCGTTAATGCACATGAGAAGTTTCCCGGCATATATAAAGGAAAAATGGACTTCTCTAAAGAAAGAATGTCCGTGAAATTACTTCTGGATGTGTCGCAGACAGAGCTTTTTATCAATGATGGTGAACTGGTTATGACTAACCTTGTATTTCCGGAAAAAAAATATGAGATTAAACTCTTTGTGGAAAATGGTACCGTCTTGATAGAGTCTTGTGTGATTTATGAATTGGAGGCATGTATGTGATATAATCACTGTCGAAATTGATGAATTGCGCAGACTGTGGGAAATGGAATGAGGAATTGATTGGATGGAGAAAAAAGACTGGAACCTAGAAAGTGCCAAGGGCACTGGTCAGACGGGCTGGAAAAGAGCTTAGAGAATTCAGATGAGCTCTGTATGGCAGAAGGAAGGGGGAAATTCCGTCATGTACGGTTCGGGTATTCGCCGGATAAAATTCTGATGAACAACATCAGTTTCACGGCACAGCCGGGGCAGAAGATCGCTATTGTCGGAAGTACAGGCGCGGGTAAGACTACGCTTATCAATCTTCTGATGCGGTTCTATGAGGTAAACGGCGGACAGATTTTTCTGGACGGCAGGGATACGGCAGATATGACATATGAAGATCTGCGGAGCAATTTTGGTATGGCGCTGCAGGATACATGGCTTTTTGACGGCACGATCGCGGAGAACATCGCATATGGATGCCCGGGTGCTTCCCGGGATGAAATACATCATCGAACAAGGTGACCACAGAGGACTGCTGAAAGCCGGCGGAGCCTATGCAGAACTGTATAACAGCCAGTACGCATAACTGGACTTGAAGTGTGCCTGATGGGTTCCAGTTCACTGCGTCTGTAACAGATGAGTGAACTGGAATAGTCATAATCCCCCGCAGGAGAGCATATGCTTTCCTTGCGGGGGTGATTTTATGATTTACGTAGTAAAAAATGGTGATACGATGGAAAAAATCTCGAATGAGACGCAGATCCCTGTTCAGAAGATCATATCTGATAATCAGTTGATATACAGTGACAGACTTGTGCCTGGCCAGGCGCTGCTTCTTTTAGGTGAGGGAGAGACCGGCGGGCTTGGCGACGGGCGGATCATCGGCGGGTATGCTTATCCGTTTGTCGATCCGCCTGTGTTGGAGGAAGCGCTCACGGCACTGAGTGAAATGCTCATGTTTTCCTATGGATTTACATTTGAGGGAAATCTCGTCGCACCGATGCAGGATGACCAGTGGATGATCGAACGGACAAAAAGTGCCGGAGCACAGCCGTGGATGGTCCTGACACCTCTTTCCTCAGAAGGAGCATTTAACAATCAGTTGATAAAAGTTCTTATGGAAAATCAGGAACTGCAGGATAGGCTGATCGAACAAATGCTTATAGTGATGCAGGAAAAAGGATATGAGGGATTGGATATTGATTTTGAATATATCCTGCCGGAGAACAGGGAGCAGTACGCACAGTTTGCCGGGAGAGCGCGGGAGAAAATGAACGAATACGGATATAAAGTGACTGTTGCTGTGGCCCCTAAAATATCAAACAGCCAGAGAGGAATCCTGGTAGAAGGCGTGGATTACGCTTTATTGGGTCAGAACGCGGATGCGGTATTTCTTATGACATATGAGTGGGGATATACTTACGGTCCGCCTATGGCCGTGGCGCCGCTCGACAAAGTTCGGGAGGTAGTGGAGTATGCAGTTACACAGATTCAGCCGGAACAGCTCATACTTGGTATTCCCAATTACGGATATGACTGGACGCTGCCCTATGAGAGAGGAATCAGCAGGGCAAGATCTATCGGAAATGTAGAGGCTGTGGAGATTGCGGCAGAAAACGGCGCAACCATTGAGTATGCACAGATTTCACAGAGTCCATGGTTCACTTACCGTAAGAACGGAATGGAACATGTCGTATGGTTTGAGGATGTGCGGAGCATCACGGCAAAGTGGGAGCTGGTCAGAGAGATGGGGCTGTCAGGAGCAAGGTACTGGAATCTGATGCGGCCGTTCCGCGCCAACTGGCTGCTGGTAAGATGAACTGCCAGAAAAAAAGTGTTTACAAATTATTCCTGTCTTATACGCAAAAAGCCGGTCTATGAGACCAGCTTTTTGTGTTTTACGATGTAGTATCCAATGCCCAGTGCGTCCGCCAGGAACCATCCGATGGGAACAGACCACCAGATGCCAACGACTCCGAAGACAGGGAGCGCTGACAGTGCATAGGCAAGGGCTACGCGAGTTCCGAGAGACATGATCGTCAGTACAACAGACATACCCGGTTTTCCAAGCGCCCGGTATAGCCCGTAGAGCAGGAAAAGAATCCCGATCAGCGCATAGAAAGCGCCTTCGATGCGCAGATAGCAGACGCCTTCGGAAATGACGGCAGTCTCGCCGGAATCAATAAACAGTGACATCAGCGGATCGGCAAATAGAAAGACAAGCAATGAGATCACAAGACTAAAAGCAACGGATGTCACGACTGCTGTCCGGATCCCTTTTCTGATACGATCTGTCTGCCCTGCACCGTAATTCTGTGCGATAAAAATAGAAAATGCATTTCCGAAATCCTGTACCGGAAGATAGGCGAAGGCGTCGATCTTTACCGCTGCGGCGAATGCCGCCATGATCGTTGTGCCGAAGCTGTTGACCAGCCCCTGTACAGCGAGGATGCCGAGATTCATGATAGATTGCTGCAGACAGGTGAGAGCAGAAAAATTCGTGATTTCCTTTATGCGGGATCTGCGCAGATGTATTTTCCCGTCCAGACAGAGCAGATGGGGAAATTTAATCCGTGTATAAACTGCAATGCCGATCCCCGATACATATTGGGAAATGACCGTTGCTTCTGCAGCGCCGGCGACACCGCGGTTTAACACTGCTACAAAGAACAGATCCAGTACGATATTCAGTCCTGCGGAAACCGCCAGAAAGATAAGGGGAACTACGGAATTTCCGAGAGAGCGCAGGAGTGAAGCAAAAAAGTTATACAGAAAGATCCCGATTAGTCCGGCAAATATTACGATCAGGTAATCCTTCATTAATCCGGTCAGCTCATCCGGTGTGCGAAGAAAGCAGATGATCCAGTCGATACCTGCAAAGACGAGAATATTCAGCACAACTGTCACGACTCCGAGAAGAACGAAAGACGCCAGTATTCCTTCCTTGAGTGCGGTTTCGTCTTTCTGGCCGAACCGGATGGAGAATACGGTTCCGCTTCCCATGGCAAGGCCCAGCAGGATCGAAGTTAAAAACGTCATCAGCGAAAATGCCGAACCGACCGCTGCGAGGGCGTCTGCCCCGAGAAACCGTCCGACGATCAGCGTATCCGCAATGTTGTAGCACTGCTGCAGCAGGTCGCCGAGTATCATGGGAATGGCAAAACGCAGCATCGTTTTCATGACAGGACCGTGTGTCAGTTCATTTTCCATTTTAAATCCACAGCTTTCTTTTCGTAAGTTTATAATTAACATTCGTAATATATGATAATTCCAAACTGATAGAATGTCAATATTGACTCTTATTTTTGACACATAGTATAATTGCAGATAAGGCAGAGCCATGAGGCAAAAAGGAGGTATTTCTCATGTTTATGGACGGACTGGATGATCTGGACCGGAAAATCGTGAATCTGCTGATCCAGAATGCAAGAATGTCGTATTCGGAGATCGGTCAGCAGGTCGGGATTTCACGGGTGGCTGTAAAAATGCGCGTGCAGGCGCTTGAGCAGAAGGGCATTATTGAAGAATATACGACCATTATTAATCCGCAGAAGATCAGCGGTGCGGTCTCCTGCTATTTTGAGATAGAGACAAAGCCAGATACACTGGCGGAAGTGGCGGGTATTCTGGAGAAGAACGATACGGTCACCCAGATTTACCGCGTGACCGGAAAGAGCAGGCTCCATGTCCATGCAGTTGCC
Organism: Candidatus Mediterraneibacter surreyensis; assembly: GCA_019118885.1. Lineage (GTDB taxonomy): Bacteria > Bacillota > Clostridia > Lachnospirales > Lachnospiraceae > Mediterraneibacter > Mediterraneibacter surreyensis. Next base: position 20,972 of record DWYB01000051.1, read on the forward strand.
TCATCCAACGAGGAGATGGAAGATCTGATCTGTAATACAATGGACAAGCTGCCGGGAGTGGTCGAGTGTACGTGTAATACGATCTTGTCAAGAATCAAGGATATTAAAGGACTGCGGCTGTGACGGAGAAGGCAGGACAGGCAGCAGAGAAGTTTTAGAATAGAGGACGGAGTTAATGAGCAGTTCAAAAAACATGAATATAATCGTTCTTAGTTTTACCGGAACAGGAACAGAATTGAACAGACGGTTATGTGAAAAATTGAAGAAGAACTTTCATCTGGAAAGAGGTGCGAATGCGTGCATCGGATATGCACCGGAAAAATACGCGGGGGAGGGAATCCTGCCTCTTCCTGCTGATAAAGCAGCCCTGATCGGCAGCGGATGGGGGAAGTCAGCGTATGTTTTTATCGGGGCAGCGGGGATTGCCGTCCGGTATATCGCTCCGTGGGTGAAAGATAAATACACAGATTCCCCGGTGCTGGTGATCGACGAGAAAGGACAATATGTAATTCCTTTGCTTTCCGGTCATGTGGGAGGCGCGGCAGCTCTGGCGGATGAAGTCGCGGATATGATCGGGGCAGTGCCGGTCCATACTACGGCCACAGATGTGCAGGGAAAATTTGCTGTAGATGTGTTCGCCAAAAAAAATGGACTGGTAATTACGGACCGGGAGGCGGTCAAGAAAATATCGGCAGGACTGCTGAATGGAGAAAAGGCTGCATTATATATAGAAGATCCGTTTGTCAACGTCACAGGAACACCTCCGGACGAAATTGTCCTTTGCGAGTCTTTTAAAAAAGCGGAACAGTATTCTTATCAAATTATTATTACAGGAAGTTTAGAACAATATGTGAAGGGCAGAGAAAGCGAAGTAAAGGAACCGGAACAGGAAGGCTGCTCACTGCTGCTTCTTCCCCGGAATATTGCGGCCGGGATCGGATGCAGAAAAGGGATAGAAGAATCTGTTCTGGAAAACGGCTTTCTGGGAATCCTTGCTGAGAACGGGGTGGATATCAGACAGGTGAAAAGCATAGCCAGTATAAATCTGAAGAAAAATGAGCCGGCGCTTCTGCATCTCTGTGAAAAATACCGCATCCCGTTTGAAACATACACTGCGGAAGAGTTAAGAAGCGTATCGGATGTCACGACAGCATCGGAATTTGTGAAGAAGATAACCGGAGTGGACAATGTGTGCGAGCGGGCGGCAAGGCTTAGCTGCAGCGCCGGGAGCATGATACAGGGAAAACGTATACGGGAGGGAATGACAGCAGCGCTTGTGAAGTGCCCAATGGAGATTACATTTTGATATATGTGGACAATACTATTCCGGTATCTGCCGCGGCTGCTCTGATTATCTCCGGTGTCTTATCGAAAATCAGTTTTTTGAATCTATCCAAAAAGAGATAAATGCGTATAAATGGACAAATATAGGATATATTTTGGATGAATTGCGGTTAAAATCAGTTGATACATAGATCTCTATGCAGTATAATAAGGACACGAAAAGATCTTATGGTGTGGATCGGGACTTAGGAAACTTTCTACAGAAGCGGAAAGGAGAAGTGTGCTTATGACGATCAGGGAGATGCAGGAGAGAAAAAAAGAGCTCGGTCTTACTTATGCACAGATAGCGGAGCGGTCAGGGCTGCCGGTGGGAACGGTTCAGAAAGTACTCGGAGGGATTACCCTGACACCCAGATATGATACGATCATGGCGCTGGAGAGTGTGCTGGGTGAGGAGCCGCCTATGGCAGTGAGAGAGTCAGCCATACCGTATAATGTGAAGAAGCAGGGAGAATACACACTGGAGGATTACTATCAGTTTCCGGATGACGTGCGCCTGGAGCTGATCGACGGCGTGATCTATTACCTGTCCTCACCGACGTCTGCCCATCAGCTCATCGGAGGCTATATATACAGCAGGATGCTTCAGCATGTGCTGAATCATGGCGGGGAATGTCTGCCGATGATCGCGCCAATGGATGTACAGCTTGACTGTGATGAAAAGACGATGGTAGAGCCGGATGTGCTCATCGTGTGCGACAGGGACAAGATTATCAACCGATGTGTGTACGGCGCCCCGGATTTTATCATTGAGATACTGTCAAAGTCTACGAAGAAGAAAGATTCCGTGATCAAACTGAATAAATATCTGAACGCAGGCGTGCGGGAATACTGGATGATCGATCCCATGAAAAAGAAGGTTATCGTATATGACTTTGATCATGATGAATATCCGGTAGTCTACGGTTTTGATGCGAAAGTTCCGGTTGGAATCTGGAACGGGGAGCTGGAGATCGACTTCGCGGAAGTGTACGATCATGTGAAATTTCTCTATGAGCGAAAATAAGGAATACACAGAATATTCACTAAAATTAAAGAAGTATAAACAATTCTAAAATAAGTGATAAAGTCACTGACAAAAGCGTATTCTTCTGTTAAAATGCAAACGTAACGTGAAACAGACATCGAAAGTTTGGGATTCAATTACAGGAGGAATGGATTATGTCTTTAGAATATTATTATAGATTAGTGAACAGCGGTATTGGTAAGAAAGTAAAAGAAGTCTTAAACGGACTGATTCCCGGATTAATCCCTGAGCCCGTGCCGGTAAGAGTACCGGTGAGACAGCCGGAGAGGCGTCCCGGGGATTTCAGGAATGGCAGGTAATGATTAAGAACAAGTGAAGAAGGATAAACAATAAGGAAAAGTGCCGCATCAGTTGAATTTCTCATCTGGTGCGGCCTTTGTCTTGTGCTGTTTTTGAATTCGTGTTAGAGTAACAGATATATAGAACATTTGTTTACGGGGAGGATGAAGATGAAAAACGGGAAAAAGGCAGGGGCAATATGGTGTGCCCTGCTGTTTGCCTTTTCGATTGCGGCCTGCAGCAGCACGGGTGGGGGTACCGCGTACAGTGGTAATACTGCTGATAATAGTGCAGACAGCAGTTCTTCAGTACAGACTGCCGATACGGTGGATGATGTGCCGGAGTACAGCGGGGAACCCTATGTGGAGATCAACGACAACCAGCCGGAGTTTGAGGAGTACGAACTGACTACAGTTCCTTTTGAAAACTACAGTGAACTGGACGAGCTGGGCAGATGCGGCGAGGCTGAGGCCTGCGTAGGAGAAGAGACCATGCCGACAGAAGACCGGGAGAGCATCAGCAGCGTAGAGCCCACCGGCTGGGAAAACGAGAAGTACGACATTGTGGACGGCGGATATGTGTATAACCGCTGTCATCTGATCGGATTCCAGCTCACCGGGGAGAATGCCAATGAGGAAAATCTTATTACCGGAACCCGCTATATGAACACGGAAGGGATGCTCCCCTTTGAAAATATGGTGGCCGATTATATCCATGAGACGGACAATCATGTGCTGTACCGGGTGACGCCCATTTTCGAGGGAGAGGATCTGGTGGCTTCCGGTGTCCAGATGGAGGCGGAGTCTGTAGAAGACGACGGCGCCGGAATCTGTTTCAATGTGTATGTATATAATGTACAGCCGCAGATAACGATCAATTATGCCACTGGAGAAAACTGGGAGAGCTCAGAATCCGAAGACGGACAATCTGTACAAGGCATTGATTCTGCATCTCAGGAAAATAAATCACAGTCAGCGGAACAGACCTATATAATAAATGAAAATACAGAGAAGTTTCACGACCCGGACTGCTCCAGTGTGGAGGATATCAAAGAGAAAAATAAAAGAGAATTCACGGGCACACGGGATGAATTGATTGAGGAAGGATACGAGCCGTGCGGAATATGTAAGCCGTGATGATAAATGGTAACAATTCTGTGTTATGGAAAGAGTAAAAAATAAGAATAGCGAAAAGGAAGGGCTGAATATGGAGAAATATAAGAGAATATTTGTCATTGTCATGGATTCCCTCGGCGTGGGAGCTATGGATGACTCCCGGGAATTCGGGGATGTGGGCGTTAATACACTGGGGCATATTTCACAGTCAGTGGACAGCTTCTGTATGCCCAATCTTCAGAAAATAGGCATGGCGAACCTGACGCCTTTAAAACAGGTGGAGCCGGTGGAAAAGAGTCTTGGATATTACGGAAAGCTGAACGAGAAGAGCCGGGGCAAGGATACGATGACAGGCCACTGGGAGATGATGGGGCTTGAAGTCACAAAGCCGTTTAAGACATTTACGGAGCACGGATTTCCGCCGGAGCTGATTGCGGAGCTGGAGAAGCGGACAGGACATAAAGTGATCGGAAACAAGAGCGCCAGCGGAACGGAGATCTTAGACGAGCTCGGCGAAGAGGAGATTGCCACAGGACACATGATCGTTTATACGTCTGCGGATTCTGTTCTGCAGATCTGCGGGAATGAAGAGACGTTCGGTCTGGATGAACTGTACCGCTGCTGTGAGATCGCAAGAGAGATCACCATGAAAGACGAGTGGCGCGTAGGGCGCGTCATCGCCCGCCCTTATGTGGGAAAGAAAAAAGGCGAGTTCAAGCGCACAAGCAACCGTCACGACTATGCACTGAAACCATTCGGGAAGACCGCTCTCAATGCTCTGCAGGACGCCGGCCTGGCTGTGATCTCGGTAGGAAAAATCCGGGATATCTTCGACGGCGAGGGCATCACCGAGGCGTATAAATCCAAGAGTTCTGTTCACGGCATGGAGCAGACGATCGGGCTGGCGCAGAAAGATTTCCACGGTCTGTGCTTTGTCAATCTGGTAGATTTTGACGCACTGTGGGGACACAGAAGAAATCCTCAGGGCTATGCGGAAGAAATCGAGAAGTTCGATGTAAATCTCGGGAAATTCCTGCCGCTTCTGAAAGACGATGATCTGCTGATCATCACGGCGGACCACGGGAATGATCCGACATATACAGGCACAGATCACACAAGAGAAAAAGTGCCGTTCCTTGCATATTCCCCATCTATGAATGGAAACGGTGAACTTCCGGAGACGGATACATTCGCTGTGATCGGTGCGACAGTGGCGGATAACTTCGGTGTGAAGATGCCGGAGGGAACGATCGGGGAATCACTGTTGGGAAAACTTTTGTAATTTTTTATACTCAAAAAGAAAGAAAAATTCTTGACAAATGATATTTCTCACAGTATACTAAACAAGTGGCTTGCGAAAGGCAGGCCACGATACAGGGGATTGGTCAAATGGTATGATAGGGGTCTCCAAAACCTTTGGTGGGAGTTCGATTCTCTCATCCCCTGCTATTGAAAAGCCTTGGAAATGGCGTAAAATCGCTGATTTCCAGGGCTTTTGTTTTTATCAAAATACAAAAGGTAATCAAACGTGCGTTTGGGATGATAATCAGATTTATAAGTGACTGGAGTGAGGAATCTGAAATTATGATGATAGGAATTATAGAAGATGACCGCCTTTTAAATCACGCGCTGAACAAAATGCTGACAGACAAGGGATATGATACAACCTGTGCGCATTCCTGCGAGGAAGCACTGGGGCTGTCTGCTGACTGCATCGATCTATACCTGATCGACATCGGACTTCCGGATGGAGATGGATTGAAATTATATCGGGACCTAAGAGCTGAAAAAGACGTACCGGCGATTTTTTTGACTGCCAGAGATGAGGAACAAGATATGTTGGCAGCTTTTGACACCGGGGCGGATGATTATGTGGTAAAGCCCTTTTCCATGAAGGTGCTTTTGAAACGGATCGAAGTGGTACTTAAGAGAAATAAAGAGGGCGATGTCCTTACCTGCGGAGACATCACCCTATATCCGGAGAAAAAGCAGGTATTTTCTGACGATGAAGAAATCTCTTTGACAGCGAAGGAATATCAATTGCTCGAGCTTTTTATGGCTAATCAGGATCAGGTGTTGACAAAGGAGAACATTCTGGACCGGATCTGGGGTATTGACGGAGAGTTTGTGGAGGAAAATACATTAAGCGTTACGATCAGCCGGCTGAAGAAAAAGCTGGGACGTGAGCAGTCACATATCAGAAATGTTTTCGGCCTTGGCTACCGAATGGGGGAATAAAACGATGGATATTTCAGCATGGATTGCTTTCATGATCGGAATTGCAGCAGGTGGAAGTATCATATATATCCGTCAGAGAAAACTGCGCATGGAAGAGTTGGAGAAAGCGGCGGCGATGACGGAAGATATTCTGGCAGGCCGTAAGCTCCGTACCTCTGCTCCGGGCGATGAGCTATTGCTTGCGCGGATAGAAAATCAGCTTGTGCGTATACAGGAGATGCTGGATGGCAGAAGAAAAGAGGCGGAAAAAAGCAGGGATGAAATCCAGAAACTGATCTCGGAAATCGCACACCAGATGCGGACGCCTCTGACTAATATCGAAAGTTACACTGGTTTTCTAAAGGATATGGCAGAAATAACTGAGCCGAAGCCGAAAGAAAGAGAACCAGAAAGCAATGCTGAGATTAGTTTGCAGTATGTATCGGCTCTGGAAGAAAGCGAGAGGAAACTGCATTTTCTGGTAGACAGCTTTGTGAAGATGGCTCGTCTGGAACAACATATCATCCAGATCCGTAAAAATGAGAGAGATCTGCTGAAGATGATCCAGAACACATTTGGGCAAATCCAGAACAGAGCGGAGAAAAAACAAATCCGGTTCCATATTACCATGCCGGAACAGGCCGTTTGTATTCATGATTCCAACTGGCTGGGGGAGGCGGTCTTCAATGTCCTTGACAACGCAGTGAAATACAGTGAATCAGGCGGCACGGTAGAAGTTTCTCTGAAGCAGAATGAAATGTATCTGAAACTTCAGGTGCGGGATTACGGGATCGGCATAGATGCGGGGGAAGAAAATCAGATCTTCCGAAGATTTTACAGAGGCAGGCGTGTGACAGGACAGAAAGGGTTCGGGATCGGGCTTTACCTTGCAAGAGAGATCATAAATCTCCACGGCGGTTTTATGATCTCAAAGAGAATGAGTCCCGGGCTTCTGATCGAAATGAATCTTCCTGTATGAGGCTGCTTTGCGAAGGCTGTCAGGAATTTGTAAGATTTACTGTTTATACTAGAGGAAAACAGCTATAGGAGATTTAGATATGGATATGGTAAATGCAGTAAATCTGAAAAAGTATTATGTCACTGACACCTATGAAGTCCATGCTTTGGACGGTGTGTCACTGACAGCAGAGGAAGGTGAATTCCTCGCAGTGGTCGGAACTTCGGGCAGTGGAAAGACCACTCTTCTGAATATGCTGGGCGGGCTGGATGTACCCGATTCCGGGGGAGTCTGGATCCGCGGAATCAGCCTGAAAGATCTGGACCGGGAGGAACGTACAGTATTCCGGAGACGAAATATCGGGTTTGTATTTCAGCAGTATAATCTGATCCCGTCTATCAGCGTCTATGAAAATATTGTTCTTCCTCTCAGGCTGGACGGACAGTCCATAGATGAACGTTTTTTTGAAGAGATCACGGATCTTCTTGGCCTGACGGATAAGTTAGAGAGGCTCCCCGGCACTCTGTCCGGCGGTCAGCAGCAGAGAACCGCGATCGCAAGAGCGATGCTGACGAAACCGGCAGTCCTGCTGGCAGATGAACCCACAGGGAATCTGGACTCCGTTATCGGAATGGAAGTAACAGGACTTCTGAGATCCTGCGCCTCTCGATTCCACCAGACAGTAATCGTTGTCACGCATCAGGAGGAAGTAGCACAGATGGCGGACCGGATCATCCGGATGTCGGACGGACGGATCTGTGACACTGACGCGGGTCTCACCCGGGAGGTGCAGGCATGAAGAGAAGAAACTACACTCCCAATGACAACCAGAATGTGATCCGTATGCTTGCTGCTTCATTTGCCGGATCGGCGAAAGGAAGAAACCGGATCCTTTTTCTGACGGTGGTTTTGAGCATTATCACCCTGACAATGGTGTTCGGTATTTCACGGGGAAAGATCCGTTCGGAAGAGTTGAGTATAATACGGGAGAATGGAACGGCTGCGTCCGGAGTTGTGGAAAACGGAACTGCGTCCCAATATGCAGCACTTAAATCCCTGAATTATATAAAACAGACGGGCAGATGTTTTACCGTGGGAGTGGCGAAGGCTGCAGAAAAGGATTCCGGTGCGGAGGGTGAAAAGGCTGCGGTCTGTACGATCAGATGGGCAGATACGGATGCATGGAAGGGCCTGCTTCGTCCAGCCTATACAAAGATTCAGGGAAGTTATCCCGAAAAAGAGTCTGAGATCATGCTTTCCGAAAAGGCGCTGAAGGTCCTGGGAATTACCAATCCTCAGGAGGGCATGGAGATTCCGCTCCATGTTTCCATCGGGAATTTTCAGAGTTCGGAAGAAACATTTTTTTTGAGCGGCTGGTTTACTGATTACAGTAATGAGGCTGCTCCGGGTTATATTTCAGAGGAAAAGCTGGATGCCTGGGGCATTCATCCTGATGATGAGGCGGATCTGGTCTTTCGTCAGTCGGACCGGCTTGGCTGGCAGGAAACAGAAGAACGGCTGTATGAAGACCTGTCTATGAAGGATCAGAGTCAGAAGATAACGGTAACCGATACGGCGGGATATCAGGCAGTGGCAGGTATAACGGGCGGTTATGGCATGGCATTTCTCGGAGCTGTTGTTACTTTATGCGGCGTCTTCTTCCTGTGCCATAATGTGCTGCAGATCTCAATGGCAGGAGATATCCGGAAACTTGGACTCTTAAACACGATCGGCGCGACACAAAGACAGCTTTCTAAAATCTACTATAGCCAGATCCGGCGTATCCTTGTCTTCGGAACGGCGGCTGGTGCGGCTTTGTCTGCCTTTTTGCTTGCGGGAGTTATCCCGGCAATCCTTAGCAGCCAGTATTTCAGAGGAACAGGAGGAGCTGAGGGGGTTCGCCTTTTCGAGCCGGCGATCCTTCTGTTGTCCGTCCTCTTTACGGACGGGATCCTTCTGGCAGCGTCAGCTGGAGTGATCGTAAGAACAGTAAGGATGTCCTGTGTGGAAAGTACCGGGTATACAGGAACGCTTGGCAAAAAACGATCCCACAAGGAAAGAAAGCCGGTTTTCACGAAAAGAAAGCGGACCTCGGCCGGGGAAATGCGTTATCTGGCGTGGAGAAATATTTCCGGTCACAGGAAACGGTTCCTTCTGACCGTGCTTTCCCTCTTCCTTGGTCTGGAAGCTTTTCTTGGAGCTGTTGTGATTACAGCAGGAAGCGACTATGTACATGTCATTGAACAACGTCCGGATTTCCTGATCGCGGGTCAGTTCAGCTCTTCCGGACGTGAGCAGGGATATGGAGAGGAATATCAGACACGGGATGCAGGTCAGGATCCCATGTTGACAGAAGGAGACTGTTTTGATCTGCTGTATGATAATGATTATGATGAATTCTCGCCCATATCTCCGGAGGTCAGAAAAGAACTGATGGAGATAGATGGAGTTGATTCGGATAAATCTTATATCATGGAAGGGGCTTATCTTTACACTGTGATCTCTAAAAAGGGAATCCGTCCGCTGGAGCAGGTATTTCTCGCAGAGGATGCTGAAGATGATGAAATGATCGAAGGATGGGATCAGGATGTGGTCCAGACCCTGAAGGAGGATGAGATTGAATCTCTGAAAAAGTATGTGGAAACAAACAGCCTTCCTGTTGATATGGATTCTTTTGAAAAAGGCACCGGAGTTCTGATCCTTCATGATCATGCACTGTCTGCTGCGCAGGAAAAGTTAACGGAGGAAAGTGTAGGAGAACCGGTCTATTTTAAGACGATGATGTCACGGGAAGACAGGATCCGATGGAATAACATGACAGCTCAGAAACAAACAGAACAGGAAGAAGCAGGGGATTTCCAAATGAAACAGTCAGAGGACTTTACTTTATGCGGGTATCTTGATAACCGAAGGGAAGATTTCCCGGAGATCCGGCAGACCTGGCACGGTTCAGAAGGAAGTCTGTATTTCCTGATCAGCGAGAAGGGATTCCAAAGGATTCCCACAGAGAAGAAAACACTATACATGGAGCTGAACGTGGATCAAGAAAAGGAACCCTCTGTGAAAACCTCAATACAGAAAATCATTTCCGAAGAAAACCAGCGCCGGAGCCGGATGACGGAAACGGCATTTGATGAAGGAACCGGAGAAGCCGGAATCTTCTGTATCAGCAAGTCTGATCTGATGACTGAGGCGGCCTCCGAGATCCAGAGAAACAGGCTGATCCTCGGCAGTATTAGTGCTGTCCTTTTACTGGCAGGCTTTACAAACTATTTTAATGTGATGGTCACAGGCGTTCTCGCAAGGGAAAAAGAACTGAAGATTATGGAAAGCATAGGCATGACAGTAAAGCAAAAGCGGACAATGATACAGGCAGAAGGAGGTTATTATTGTCTCTTCACTGTGGGATTTTTGATGACTGTGGGGATGGCTATTCTTCTGATGATCCGATACTATATGGAACAGAAATTGTCGTATTTTAAATTTACATGGCCCATATCCTGGATTCTCCTTTTGATTGCGGGACTTGCTATAATCAATGTGACAACAGCATGGATTATGTGTAAAGATGAGGAAGAAAATTCATCCGGAAAAGGAATACGGTTTTTGATGCCATTTTGATGCCGAAATGAGGTATAATATCCCTGCTTTTATTTTGAGAAAGCAGGGATTGTTTTATACGAGAGGGAAAAGGCATGATAAAAATATTGATCGTTGAAGACGAGATCTCTATATCGAAAATGATGGCGATGAGTCTGAAAAGATCGGGATATCAATGTGACTGTGCATATGACGGCGAGGAAGCTGTGGAGAAAATTGGCAGAAATATATATGATCTGATTCTGCTTGATGTTATGCTTCCGAAAATAGACGGGTTTGAATTAATGGAGTATATCCGGCCGCTGGAGATACCGGTGATTTTTATTACGGCAAAGGATTCTGTAAAAGACCGGGTAAAAGGGCTGTGTATGGGAGCCGAAGACTATATCGTGAAGCCTTTTGAGATCATAGAACTTCTGGCCCGGGTAGACGTAGTGCTGCGCCGTTTCAGACTTACAGATGAGACGATGGATATATGCGGGCTCCACATCGATCTGAGATCCATGCAGGTGACGAGAAACGGAAAAGAGATTCCTCTGACGAAAAAGGAATATGATCTGCTTCTTCTATTTGCAAGAAATCCAAACACTGCACTTTACAGAGAAACGATCTATGAAAGAGTGTGGGGCGGAGAATTTGAGTATGGAAGCAAAGCGGTGGACCTGCTTGTACAGCGGCTGCGGAAGAAAGTGGAGTGGAGTCGGGAACTGAAGGCTGTGAATAAGGTAGGATACAGGCTGGAGGTGGACGGATGAAGTTCAGGATCAAGATTATGGCCTGTATGCTATGCCTTGTGAGTATAATATTTGGAGTTGGAAGCAGCGCCTTGATTCATATATCATTTCAAAATGGTTTGGAACAGGAAAGAAACTCCGCAGAGAATTCATACAGACTTCTTATGTATACACTGCAGATGTCAGGAGAAATGGAGATCTTTTCCGAAGCGGAAGATATACAGGATACCCTCCGGCAGATAGCCGGACAGAGAGGAAATTACTGGGATTCTGTCTCGCTTTCCGACGGAAGCGACGTCCTGTATAGTCAGGGGGAGACAGCAGAGTATCTGACACAGTCAGAGGGAAGAGGAGACGAGGGATCCTGTGTGGTTACTTTTTTTCAAACTGATAATGGCGGCAGATATATCAGAGTTTCAGGTGTCTTGTTGTCCGGGAAACAGAGGCTGTATTTAGATGCAGGTCATGATATTTCGGCTCTTTATGAAAATCGCGAATATCAACAGAAAGCTTATAGGATCATCTTTATGATTGCTATGATCTTGTGTGCATTTTTTTCGTATGGAACAGCATTTATATTGACCCGCCCTCTGTCCGGACTTGCAAAAGGAGCCAGAGAGATTGCAGAAGGCAATCTCTCGTTCCGGTCAGAGATTTGTTCTGGTGATGAAGTTGGAAGTCTTTCAAAAGATTTTGACCGGATGGCAGACCGCATAGAGAACAATGTACGGGAACTTGAGCAGGCTGTGGAACGGCAGGAACGGTTCGTGGGGAATTTTACTCATGAGATGAAAACCCCCCTGACTGCAGTGATCGGATATGCAGATATGCTTCGCAGTCAGGAACTTTCGGAGGAGGAAAGACGTGATGCTGCGGACTATATATTCTCCGAAGGAAAACGGCTGGAACGTTTATCTATGAAACTATTGGATATTTATGTAGCGGATCAGACAGAAATCAAGATGTCCATGCAAAGTCCGGGTCGTATTGCGGGAGATGCGGTGGAACATTTCAGACCAGTCTGTGATAAGAAAAAAATCTTTCTGAAAGGGAAGTTCGAAAAAGGAAAATGTCTTCTTGAACCGGATCTGTTTCGTTCACTGACAATCAATCTGATGGATAATGCGTTCAAAGCCGTCGGGGAAGATGGTCATATATGGGTATCGGTCAAGATGACGGATAACGGCTGCATACTTTGCGTGGAGGATGATGGACCCGGGATTCCAGCGGAAGCAAAAGCTCATCTGACAGAAGCGTTTTACCGGGTTGATAAGTCCAGATCAAGAAAACAGGGAGGCACCGGTCTCGGGCTGACTTTGTGCGCAAAGATCGTGGAACTGCATGATGGCTCACTCTCTTTTAAAAAACGCAGGGGCGGAGGAACAAGAGTGTACGCTGAGTTGAAAGGAGGACGATATGAAAACTAAAACAGGAATGACTGTGATAGTGCTCCTTCTGACTTGGGCTTTTCTTACCGCAGGATTTTTCATGCCGGATTTTACAGGAAAGGCAGCGGATCAGAACCTGGCGGTGCAGACGGAGAGATTCGCCATAGAAAAAATGCCTTCATCAGCTAATGCAAGGCTGACAGATATGCTGATATTGGCAAAATCATTTGAAAA
>DWYB01000052.1 GCA_019118885.1 Candidatus Mediterraneibacter surreyensis
CTGTAACTGCGTACTATAATCGGAACGGAGTATCTGTATGACTTTTTCACAATGCTGTTTTATCTCTTCCATGTGCTTTGGCGAACCTCATCTAACCACTTCATAAAAATCTCGCTTGAATCTGTCCCCGTCTTTGCGTAACAGATACTTTCATACTTATATTCCGTGTCTATTTTACCGCTTTTACAGTCATAAATCATTCTTAATTCCGTGGGGACAGGTTTTTCGTAATGTATGCATATTTGTCTTATCTTCTCAAGATCCGCTTCCCCAAGATCCAGAAAATCCCATATCGCGTCCGGATCGGCAGCTATATTATTTGTTGTTTTTATCTGACCATCAATCTTGAAAAATGCATTGAACGAAATACTGCTTTCTTCGATAGAGCCATAGGCATAAACTTTATCAGTCCTATTCCCCGCAAATTCGACACATAGTGAAATAATCCGTGACTGCGCATCCATAAATTCATCTTCAAACACTCTATCCATAGCGTCCCCCTTTGAAACAAAACTCTTTTTTAACTTCCGCTGTATTCTCCTGACAGAAGCATTTCTTTCACTTCATCGTATTCGTCCGGCAGCGCCTGCGACAACAAGCCGGACGCTTCTACACGGAAGACCGTTCCGTCATCATATAATACAGCCAGCACCATATGCTGGGGATCTGTGATTTCCTCTTCACCCGTTCCGGATTCCCAGTCAAAAACACCATACTTGTCTAACGCCTCAACAATCTGCTGTCCATCCGCATAATATCCGCCCTGTACCTGGTGGAGATCATCAAAAAGATACGCATCCGACGTTCGATATCTTTTACTGTCCAACAGATCATAGTATACACATTCTGTACTTGTGTTCTTATTTTCCATAAAAGCGACAGCATATGCATTTTCCGTAAAGTCAGATGTGCGTTCTTCTATGCCGTCTTCAATGAGATAACTTACATCATACATGCCGAATTTGCGTTCCGGTTCGTATTCTTCCAGGAGCAAAGGTATGTTGAGCGTATCCACATCTTCTGTCGTGATGTCAAAATCCTCAATAAACTGTTCCAGATCAACTTTGCTGTACTGTTCTTTTGTAAGTCCTGCCGCCCGGATCAGTTCTTCCGGAGTGATCAGCCTCTGTTCCGAATACGTCTCTTCCCCGGTTTCTGTCACATAGATACCCGGTTTCTGATCCAGACTCCAGAGAAATTCATCCTTGTTAAAAGTTTCTTCCGTAGTGATCTCTATCGCAGTAAGCCCTTCTTTATCCGGTTCTTCTCTGTAAAAAGGAATATAAATATATGCGATTTCATATTGTGCTTCATCTGTAATAACCGAATAGTGCCCTCTCAATTCCCGCCATGTTATTTTTCCGTGTTCACTTTTTTCATGGGAACTTGCATTTCCTTTCCAGCTTTTACATTCGCCCTGAAAAAACTCTATGAATTCTTCCGCCTGTTCCGTTAAGTTTAGCGTACTGTCCCCGGCATACTGCGAAAATAATCCCGTCAGCGCTTTTGCATCTTCCTTCTCTGCGCACCCGATAATGTTTTCTATCATTTCATCCGCCAATTCTTTATCAGAACGATATGCATTGGATGATCCCCGCCTGAAAACGATGCATCCGCTCAAACTGCATACAAGGGCGCAGCATACGATAAGCAGTAATACCTTCCTCATAAATTCTCTTCCTTTCAGCTAATATACGGTCACTTTCCCGCTCCCGGATATCGCGCACTCCGCCTCTTCGGTATAGATATCTTCCCGGAGCTTATCCTCATAATCAGATCTGCCAATCTGTTTCCACGCTTCAGACTCTGCCATGCGCAGATAGCTCCCGGCCGGCACGCCCTGACAGTTCTCCGTCAGCCAGTCCGGCACAGCCTCCAGAAACGCCTCGTACTGTTCTGAACACAGGGCGTCGTCCATAAAAATATACGTCACGGCGGAAACCTCGTTCAGTATCGCTTCTTCTTCTGCCGCGCCGCTGCCGCCGTTCTTTATCTCCGTGTATATCTTTATCCCTTCGGAAGGCAGATACTGCTCTGCAAATGCGCGTACCTGCTCTTCATAGGCGGGGCGCATCAGGATCGCCCCGTAATCGTCTTCATACCGGTACATACCGTTTTCATATGTGCGGTACACTGTCACAACATCCGATTCACCGCCCTGTTCCGGATACACCTTTAGGTGTTCCTGCTCGACGGCATCTCCCGGCGCGTAGGATATATAATGAAACTGCTGCTCATATTTCCCTTCGATCCAGTCCAGCATCTGCACGACAGATGTAACGACCCCTTTCTGTGTATCGGTCAGTTCCTCATAAGGCCCGGTAAGGCCTGTCATGTCCATAACCTCTTCCTGTCTGGCACCAAGCCATGCGCCGCCGTCATAGCTGGCCTTCCATTCGTCGGGCCCGAAGGTGATGCTCCCGTCCGGAAATGTGCCTTCACCGACAGTCAGCCCCGTATGGCAGTTCACGATCTTTGCGCTGACACTCCAGTTTGGATCCACTGTTTCCATGATTCCGGTCAGGACATCCGATGTCGTGATCGTCAACAGCATCTTTGCCTGTAGAATACCGTCGATATTCTCGTCGATATGATATATGAAACGGCTGTGATCGGTATCCGCCTCTACATAATAGCCCTGTTCGTCTTTCTCCATATCTTCCAGCACATCGTCAATGGACCCGGCGTACATCTCTATAAGTTCTTCTTTCTGCGTCGGCGTCACTTCCAGAATTAGATCATCCCCGTCACGCCTTACATCGGTACAGTAATCTTCAAAAGCCTCCATGTTGTCCTCGATATCTGTATTGGCAAACTTAAATATCGAGGCAGGTATGGTAATCTTCTCTGTCATCTCCGGCAATGTTTTTCCGGCATCCGGGTCCTGGACCTGATCTGCTGCCGGAGCGCCCGCACAGGCGCTGCAGACGAGTACCGAAGCAGCTGTCACCGTTGCGAGCACTGTTTTATATAGCTCGTCCATCCTGTCACTCCTCTGAAAACACATTTCTATGCTGATAATAATACCATATTCAAGCTGTAAAAGTTACCGTTTTTATAGATTTTTTCATCTCAGATCTGCTGAGAACGGCAACACCCCAGGCAGTCAGGGTATCTGTGCGCAATGTATCTCCACTCTCTGTCCTGACAACTGTTCTTCCATGATTAGTACGAGTACTCCACCGCCTTCTTCTGACTAGTATCCGGTCACTACTGCCGTGATCTCATATTCATATACTCTGCCTTCGACGTCTGTATATGCTAAGACGGCTCTACGGTCTGTGATGCAGGAAAAAAGATTATCCCGAATTTTAGGAATATATCGTTCCAATCCCAGCGGAAGTGTCTTAAAGATAGCGTATAATCGAGTTCGCAAAAGCAAATAAGAAATAGACAAGCCATTAGGGCTCCTGTAAAATGAAAGTTGTCCAGACAATCACGATACAAAGGAGAAAACCCTAATGGCTCAAAAGAATCATACCACAAATCTGACCGAATTGCTACTGCAATGCGTGGCACAGCCGGATCCCATGCTGAGTATGCTGGAATGGCTGTGCAGCCAGCTCATGGAAGCTGAAGTAAGCCAGCAACTGGGAGCGGAGAAAAGCGAACGTGCCGAAAGCCGCAGCGGATATCGCTGTGGCTACCGGCCTCGCAGACTGGATACCCGGATGGGGACCATGTATCTCATGGTGCCGAAGGTACGGCATGGGGGCTACATCCCATTCTTTGTTACGGAACGCAAACGCAGTGAGGCGGCACTGATTCAGGTGGTGCAGGAGGCATTTGTACAGGGCGTATCCACTCGTAAGATGGAAAAGCTGGCCAAGAGCCTGGGGATTGAAAGCCTGTCCCGCAGCCAGGTCAGTGAGATGACAAAAGGCTTGAACGAGCAGGTGAATGCTTTCCGCAGCCGCTCTCTTTCCCAAAGCAGTTATCCCATTTTGTGGGTGGATGCTCTGTACGAAAAAGTTCGTATGGACGGCAGAATTGTAAGTATGGCGATACTGGTGGTCTGTGGTGTGGATGA
>DWYB01000053.1 GCA_019118885.1 Candidatus Mediterraneibacter surreyensis
AAAGCCTTTTCTTCTCATTTTAGAAAGAGACGAAAAGGCTTGATTTCCGTGGTACCACTCTTATTCATCCGCCCGGGAGCAGATGCACTCATTGATTCTGTAACGGGAATTCCCGCTTCCGGCTGCCTGTGTCACTCGACGAGGTTCTTACAAGTTCACCGAAAGAACTCCAAGATGAGTTCAGAGTTTACGCTGCTGCCTCACACCTCCCGGCAGCTCTCTGGAAACGATACGCTCCTACTACTTCTCTTCTTTGTCTTTGCAATATACTCAATTATTATAGAAAGAACCTTAAAATAAGTCAAGGGAATTTTACACTCCTCTTTTGACTTTTGGCTCCCACAGAATTATTTCACCACTCTCCATACTTTTCTTCACATCAATGATCCGCTGATTGGACGATCCGCGGAACACCAGCCTGATATCCTTCAGTGCTTCCACAAATCTCCCGTCCACAAGCACATCTATCATGGACAGCATTTCGTCCGTATACTCACATCTTGCTCGGCTTTCGCTGAGCAGTTCTTTGTCATAGAGATAGCCGGTATAACACCAGATGTTTTTCTCTGGGTACTGCTCTCTCACTTTTCTTAAGAGCTGTACGAGCACCTGCTGATTCTGAGGTTCAAAAGGCTCTCCTCCGAGCAGTGACAGCCCGTTTACATATTCCGGTGAAAGAGCATCCAGAATCTCCCGCTCTGTCTCATCTGTATATTCCTTTCCATAACCGAAATCCCATGTATCCTGATTAAAGCATCCCGGACAGTGATGGGTACAGCCGGAAACGAAGAGGGAGACTCTGACTCCCTCTCCGTTGGCGATATCGCATTTCTTAATTTCTCCGTAATACATGATAAGTTTCGCTTTCTTATAAGTGTAATACTCTTTCCTTAATCTCCTGCGTCCTGCCCTGATTCCAGAACTGGGTTCCGATATAACCGCAGGTACGTCTCGCCACGTTCAACTTATCCTGATCTCTGTTGCCGCAATGCGGGCACTCCCACTCGAGCTTGCCGTCTTCCGTCGTCACGATCTGGATCTCTCCGTCGTATCCGCATACCTGGCAGTAATCGCTCTTTGTGTTCAGCTCCGCATACATGATATTATCGTAGATAAAACGCATCACCTGGAGCACTGCCGGTATGTTGTCCTGCATATTCGGCACTTCCACATAGCTGATCGCACCTCCTGTGGAAAGCGCCTGGAACTGAGACTCAAATTTCAGCTTGGAGAATGCATCGATTTCTTCCGTCACATGTACATGATAGCTGTTTGTAATATAGCTCTTGTCCGTCACACCCGGCACAATGCCGAATCTCTTCTGCAGACATTTTGCGAATTTATAAGTTGTGCTCTCGATCGGTGATCCGTAAATGCTGAATCCTATATTCGTTTCTTCTTTCCACTTGTCACATGCCTCGTTCATATGTTTCATTACATCCAGAGCAAACGGCGTTGCTTCCGGATCAGTATGGGATTTGCCTGTCATGTACTTCACACATTCATACAGCCCTGCATAACCAAGGGAGATCGTGGAATATCCGCCGTAGAGCAGCTTATCGATAGGCTCGCCTTTTTTCAGCCGCGCCAGCGCGCCGTACTGCCAGAGAATCGGCGCCGCGTCCGAGAGTGTTCCTTTCAATCTGTTGTGTCTGCACATCAGGGCACGGTAGCACAGATCCAGTCTGTCATCGAAGATCTTCCAGAATTTGTCCATATCTCCGCCTGAAGAAAGCGCCACATCTACAAGATTAATTGTTACGACTCCCTGGTTGAAACGTCCGTAGAATTTATATTCTCCGTTCTCGTCTTTCCACGGGCTCAATGCACTTCTGCAGCCCATCACAGGGAAACAGTTTCCTTCTTTGAGTTCTTTCATCTTCTTCTCGGAAATGTAATCCGGAACAAGACGTTTTGACGTACATTTTGCGGCAAGCTCAGTCAGATAATAGTACGGTGTTCCCTCATCTACGTTATCTTCCTCAAGCACATAGATCAGTTTCGGGAACGCCGGCGTTACCCAGACTCCCGCCTCGTTCTTTACACCCTGATAACGCTGCTTGAGCGTCTCTTCGATGATCATTGCAAGGTCTTTTTTCTCCGCCTCGGTTTTTGCCTCATTTAAATACATAAATACTGTAAGAAACGGAGCCTGTCCGTTTGTCGTCATCAGTGTAATAACCTGATATTCGATAGTCTGGACACCTTTTGTGATCTCCTTTTTCAGACGTCCTTCCACGATCTCGTTAAGCTGGTCCGCCGGACAGTCAAAACCGATCACACGCATCTCTTCTTCCACTTCCGCGCGGATCTTATCTCTTGAAACCTGCACAAACGGCGCCAGATGAGCAAGGGAAATACTCTGTCCGCCGTACTGGTTGCTGGCCACCTGAGCGATGATCTGTGTGGCGATATTACATGCAGTTGAAAAACTGTGAGGCTTCTCGATCATAGTACCGCTGATAACAGTACCGTTCTGCAGCATATCCTCCAGATTTACCAGATCGCAGTTGTGCATGTGCTGCGCATAGTAATCCGAATCGTGGAAATGGATGATTCCCTGTTTATCCGCCTCCACGATATCCTCCGGAAGAAGCATCCTCTGGGTAAGATCGCGGCTTACTTCTCCTGCCATGTAGTCTCTCTGTACGCTGTTGACCGCCGGATTCTTGTTGGAGTTTTCCTGTTTCACGTCCTCATTATTACACTCGATCAGGGAAAGAATCCTGTTATCCGTCGTGTTTGCCTTGCGGACAAGGGAACGCTTATAACGGTATCTGACATATCTCCTTGCAAGGTCAAAAGCTCCCGTCGCCATGATCTGATTTTCCACCATATCCTGTATCTCCTCAACGGATACGGCGCGGTTCAGTTTATTGCACTTGAATTCTACGAACTCAGCGATATCATCGATCTGAGCGTCCGTCAGGCTTCTGCTCTCAGACTTTGTATCCGCTTTTGTGACCGCCCTTATGATTTTTTTAATGTCGAATGCTTCTTCAGAACCATTTCTTTTAATAATCTTCATTCTGCCCTCTCCTTAATTGTCTCTATTCAGAACAGTCCCCACATCCGCCCGGCGGTTCTTCCTGTAAGGTCTATATATCTGTCTGAAATCCATTCTAATACAAAATATAGTGTAATGCAATCCCCAAAACACATTATCATGTATTTTCAGAACAACACTATTCTCTATATAGATTATCAAGAAAAAGAAATCATTTTATATTTTTGTAATGACAACAGATTCTCTTTTATAAAATATTCTGTTATTTTCAAAAAACAATCACTAACTAACAAAATGGACAGCCTTTATTCAGATGCTCCAAATAAAGACTGTCCTTTCCACTATAGCAAATAAATTACCAATCCTGTCTATTTCATCGTTTTGAGCCTCGTAAAGTAGTCTTTCGATTCTTTTACAACGACTCCATTCAATGCCAGCAGCGCCACAAGGTTCGGGAACGCCATCAGCGCATTAAATACATCCGCAATATTCCACACTGCAGCTACTGTCATGTAAGGCCCGATAAAGACTGCAGCAATATACAGCCATCTGTACCCCTTTACCACGGATTTGTTTCTGTTAAAGAGATATTCCACACAGCGTTCTCCATAATAGTTCCATCCGAGTATCGTCGTAAATGCGAAGAACACAAGACAGATCATCAGCGAGAACGTTGCCACTTCCGGCGGAAACGGAAGCCCTTTCTGGAATGCGTCCATCGTAATCTCCACGCCTTCCAGATCCGGATTCATCCATGATCCTGCGATCACAACAGAAATACCTGTCATCGTACAGATTACGATCGTGTCGATAAAAGTTCCTGTCATCGATACAAGTCCCTGACGCGCCGGTTCTTTCGTCACCGCTGCCGCTGCCGCGATCGGAGCGCTTCCAAGTCCTGATTCATTGGAAAAGATACCCCTCGCGATACCCTGCTGCATTGCAACCACCATGCTTCCCATAGCGCCGCCTGCAAGCGCACTGCCTGTAAATGCGGATTTCACAATAGATACAACCGCCGCCGGAACCGCTGTAATATTTGTAAAGATAATAATCAGTCCCAGCACGACATACAGAACCGCCATGAATGGTACAACGATCTCAGATACTTTCGCGATTCTTTTGATTCCTCCGATCACGACCAGTCCGACGCAGAGAGTCAGAATGATACATGTGATCACCGTGCTCCATGAATATGTTCTTCCAAACAGCGAAACCACATTGTTCGCATTCGGATCAAAGAAGTTCGTCACTGCGGATGAAATACTGTTCACCTGAGTAAATGTACCGATTCCGAAAAGACCTACACATGCGCCGAAAAACGCAAAGATCTTAGCCAGCCATTTCCAATTCTTTCCCATACCATTCTCAATATAATAGAACGGTCCTCCGAGAATGTGTCCGTCCTTGTCCACAGTACGGTACTTAATCGCCAGCAGTCCTTCTGCATACTTTGTGGCCATTCCGAAAAACGCAGCCACGATCATCCAGAACAGCGCTCCCGGTCCTCCGGCTGCAAGCGCAGTCGCCACACCGGCGATATTTCCGGTTCCGATCGTCGCGGACAGTGCGGTACACAGCGCCCCGAAACTGGTCACTTCCCCGTGTCCTTCTTCTTCATTTTTGATCATGAATTTGAATGCTTTGCCGAGATGCCTTACCTGTAAAAGCCCCAGCCTGACTGTGAGTAGAAATCCTGTAAACAGGATAAGAAGAATCAGCGGCAGCCCCCACACAGCGCCCTGAACTGCAGTAATGATTTTGTTGATCTGCTCCAACATTCCTTTATACCTCCATCCTTTTGCCTGAGAGACTCACGTTTTCGCTCCGTTTTCCCGCATGAACAGGAATACCAAAGCATCAACGCTTACACCTTCGGCGCCCTTCTACAGATATACCGCCTTGCCTTTCCGGTATGGTACTGTAAAAGAGACTCTCCTGAGTACTTTTTCACTGTGTATTGACACAGCAAAATAAAGGATAGCACTAGTGGAATATAAATGCAAGTGTAAATTTGTGTTTGCCAGAGAGACATTCCTTGATAAAACATCCAAAAACCAATCGGATACAATGGAATGACATATATATTCGGATCAGTGGGGATTATGATACTTCCGGCTCCGGTTACAGGACGTAAGACAAAGTAACAAGCCTGCAATATGGCTAAATACGATCAAGCAAATGAAGCAACTCGTTTCACTCAGACAACTTCATTTGCTTGATCAACGCCATATCACAGGCTTTAACTTTGTCTAACGCCCTTACACAGTCACCGTCAGCATCATAATCCCCACTGATCCGAAAGGTACGTCATATCGGCTGTATCCGTTTGATTTTCTGTGTTCATCCAGGCGGAAGTGTCTCTCCGACAATCGCGGAATTTACAGACAAGCAATCAAAAGGATAGACTTTATTGACGAAGTTCCGCTTTCTTCTGGTTTGTACAAGTTTTTGTTGAAGAATGGCTCTGCGGCTGAAAAAAGTGTACTGACCGGATGAGACAGCAGAAAAAGAAGATACTGCATAAGCTATGCATCGACATGGAGTGTTCCGAATACACCTCGTTCTCCATGTTAGCGATATTAAAATGCGAGTTCCAATGGACGAGCATTTTGATATTGCGTTACATGGATTCGAGGGGATGAGGTAAAGCGGGTCGGCATAGCGTTGCGGTACCTTCTTTTTCTGCGTCCGCTATTTGATTAGTATATCTTTTCTACTATAGCGGAATCTGTTCAACAAATACAAATTTTATTTCTTCAGATCAATCTCTTCTTTGATCTTCTCTACAAACTCTCCAAGTCCGCACTGTCCTTCATCGCCATTTTTTCTGCTTCTGACGGACACTTTTTCTTCTTCCTCTTCTTTTGCACCGACTACGAGCATGTACGGGATCTTCTTCATCTGGGCCTCGCGGATCTTGTATCCGATCTTTTCAGCTCGGGTATCGATCTCGGCGCGGATGCCTGCTGCCTGCAGTTCGTTCAGGACTTTCGTGCCGTACTCCATATGTTTGTCGGAAATCGGCAGGACTTTCACCTGTACCGGTGCAAGCCATGTCGGGAACGCGCCTGCGAAGTGCTCGATCAGGATACCGATGAAACGCTCGATAGAACCGAACACAACACGATGGATCATGATCGGTCTGTGCTTCTCCCCGTCTGCTCCTGTATATTCCAGATCGAACCGCAGCGGGAGCTGGAAATCGAGCTGGATCGTACCGCACTGCCATGTTCTTCCAATGGAATCTTCCAGATGGAAGTCGATCTTCGGTCCGTAAAACGCGCCGTCCCCTTCATTTACGACATAGGAAAGACCGATATCATCGAGGGCTGCTCTGAGGGCGTCTGTCGCCATCTCCCAGTCTTCATCGCTCCCCATGCTGTCCTCCGGGCGTGTAGAAAGCTCTACATGATATTTGAATCCGAAGAGGCTGTATACTTCGTCGATCAGTTTTACAACGCCTTTGATCTCGTCCTTGATCTGCTCCGGAGTCATGAAGATATGCGCATCGTCCTGTGTAAAGCAGCGCACGCGCATCAGTCCGTGGAGCTGTCCGGATTTCTCATGGCGGTGCACCAGACCGAGCTCACCCATACGGATCGGAAGATCACGATAGGAACGCGGTTCTGACTCATATACAAGGATACCGCCCGGACAGTTCATCGGCTTGATGGCAAAATCCACATCATCGATCACTGTTGTATACATATTTTCTTTATAGTGATCCCAGTGTCCGGAAGTTTCCCACAGATGACGGCTCAGCATGATCGGCGTGCTGATCTCCACGTATCCTGCCTTGCGGTGGATTTCTCTCCAGTAGTCGAGCAGTGTGTTCTTAAGCACCATGCCGTTCGGCAGGAAGAACGGAAATCCGGGTCCCTCCTCACGCATCATAAACAGCCCCAGCTCTTTTCCGAGTTTTCTGTGATCACGCTTCTTCGCCTCTTCGAGCATAGTCAGATACTCTTCCAGTTCCGCTTTCTTCGGGAACGCAGTACCATAAATTCTCTGAAGCATCTTATTGTGCTCGTCGCCTCTCCAGTATGCGCCTGCAAGGCTTGTCAGCTTGAAAGCTTTTACCGGTTTGGTAGTCATAAGGTGAGGACCTGCACAGAGATCTGTAAATTCCCCCTGGGAATAGAAACTGATCGTCTCATCCTCAGGCAGGTCTTCGATCAACTCTACTTTGTACGGCTCGTCTTTCTCTTTAAAGTACTCGATCGCCTCATTTCTCGGCATCGTATACTGTTTGATCTCAAGGTTCTCCTTGACGATCTTCTTCATCTCCGCCTCGATCTTCTCCAGATCTTCTGACGTAAACGGAGTCTCTCTGTCTACATCATAATAGAATCCGTCTGCAATTGACGGTCCGATGGCAAGCTTTGTCTCAGGATACAGGCGCTTGATCGCCTGCGCCATAATATGGGAAGCTGTATGGCGGAACGCTCCCTTTCCTTTTTCATCGTTAAATGTCAGGATACTAAGCTCGCAGTCATGGTCGATCACCGTCCTCAGATCAACGATTTCTCCGTCAACTTCACCGGATGTAGCAACTCTGGCAAGTCCTTCACTGATATCAGCAGCGATCTCATATACACTCTTTGGTTCCTGATACTCTTTAAATGAGCCGTCTTTTAATGTGATCTTCATTTTCCTCTTCCTTTCTTTTTATCTCTTCTTTGTTTTCCGGCTGACTCAGATGAAAAGTTCTATATACATAATTTTATAGAAAACAAAAGAGACATTCCACGGAATGTCTCTTACTTTTCTGAAGTCTATGCAGTCACACGGAAACACTCCACACAGGGACGGGAAATACTCCCGCGGTTCCACCCTGCTTGTTTTCCATGGAAAACCATCTTAATTCATATGATGATAACGGAATCACCGTGCCTGATTAGGGCCGCTCAGAGGTGGTCTTCAGTCATGCCGTACAACAGGATCGTTTCAGCCTGGGATCCCTCTCTGTCGATGCACCGACAGCTTACTGTCCTCTTCAACGCTTTCTCTACACCGGTTATTCTACCCCAGGCAGCATGGCCGTGTCAAGGTGAAATAATTTTATTTTTCCTTGATCCAGCTACGGACTATGTTGACGTTCTCCTCACCCGCCTGAGCGATCTGATCCACTGTCATCCCCATCTTATTCAAATTTATAGCTGTATCTCGTTTCCCCTCTTCTTATCTGTTACAATAAGACTCGATTCTCCTTTCTGTTCCTTCAGATCTTCCGCGAGCACAACCTCCTCCCCTTGGAATACTGTTCCATTGAACAAATCGGCAAACCGTTCTTTGTCGCCCAGCCACCGCCTGACAGCGACGTCCGCTCTTCCCATAAGCATGTCCTCCTTTGAATTTTTCGATCAAAACTGAATTACCGGCTGAAACAGCCCTGATAATAAGATGTGCCTTCTCTATATTTTCAGAAAGCACAGGCGGCTGAATATGTGAAATATAGCCGCCTGAAAATTTTGATGTGCAATCACTATAGCATATTTAATCTACTGGTTCAATTCTTTCTGTATAATATAAACGCCTCATAAGGTCTAAGCCTCAGACAATCCCCCGTTTGCTCCGGCGCACCGTCCTTATAATTATGGATCAGCAGCTGTGCGTCCTTCCACTCTCCGCTTATCGTACACTCTGCCGGCTTCCCGGTAAAGTTGACGCAGATAAGCATCTGTGAATCATCGTCCCTGCGCACATAGGCGAAGATCTGCTCGTCGTCGGGAAGGAGAAGTTCAAATTTTCCATCTACAAAAACCGGATATTCTTTCCTCATATGGATCAGTCTCCGATAGAAATGGTACACCGAATCCGGATCTTTCCTCTCACTCTCTGCATTGATCTCCGTATAATTCGGATTCATACGAAGCCATGGCTTACCTGTTGTAAATCCGGCATTTTCTTCGGAGCTCCACTGCATCGGTGTGCGGGCGTTATCGCGGCTTTTCGCGTAAATGGAGCGCATGATATCATCCTTCTTATATCCAGCTTCCATCCTCTCATGATACATGTTGACCGTCTCGATATCCTCATAATAGCTGATATCCGGGAACTTCACATTTGTCATGCCCAGTTCCTCGCCCTGATAAACATAGGGCGTTCCCTGCATTCCATGGAGCACAAGGGCAAGCATTTTGGCGGATTTTTCGCGGTATGCGCCGTCATCGCCCCATCGCGAGACAATGCGGGGCAGATCATGATTGTCGAAAAACAGGCTGTTCCAGCCTTTCCCGTACAGTTCATTCTGCCATTTTGCCAGGCATTTCTTCAGTTTTACAAAGGGAAGAGGCGCAAGATCCCATTTTTCCTTTCCCTCCTGCTGGTCCATCACCATATGTTCAAACTGGAATACCATGGAGAACTCGCTTCCGTCCGGATTGCTGTAGAGCTTTGCGATCTCCGGAGTCGCTCCCCACGCCTCTCCTACCGTGATCAGATTTCCTTTCTGGAATGTCTCCCTGCTCATCTCCTGCAGGAATTCATGGAGCCTCGGTCCGTTGTTGGTGATCATTTTATCCGGCTCCTTGGCGATCTGGTCGATCACGTCAAGGCGGAATCCTCCCACGCCTTTGTCCATCCACCAGAGGATCATGTCGTAGATCTCACGGCGCACCTTCGGATTTTCCCAGTTCAGGTCAGGCTGTTTTACGGAGAACTGGTGGAAATAGTACTGTTTCAGCTCCGGAACCCACTCCCATGCCGGACCTCCGAACGTAGCCTTCATATCATTCGGATATATTCCTTCCTCGCCGTCTCTCCACACATAGTAATCGTGATAAGGATTGTCCTTTGACTTTTTCGCCTCCTGAAACCACCGGTGCTCGTCTGAAGTGTGGTTCAGCACCAGATCCATAATGATCCGTATATTCTTTTCTTTTGCTTTCGCGATCAGCTCTTCCATATCATCCAGGCTGCCGAACATGGGATCGATGTCCTGATAATCGGAAATATCATAACCGTTATCATCCTGAGGAGAGCAGTACATGGGAGAAATCCACACCGCATCGATTCCCAGGTCTTCAAGGTAATCAAGCCGGCTGATAATTCCCTGAATGTCTCCTATGCCATCCCCGTTGGAATCCTGAAAGCTTTTCGGATAAATCTGATAGACTACTGCGTTTTTCCACCACGGCTGTTTCTTTTCTGTCATCATTACACCTCTTTCTTTCTGATCAGCGTACCATTCTTTCCCAGAATGCCGCCGTCATAATTTCTCTCGAACAGGATCTCTCCGCCCTCTTCTACGGAAACCGGCTCTTCCGAGCAGTTCAGGATGACTTCCATCTTCCGGTTTTCCGAGTCGAGCTTGATATACTCCACACATCGGCTCTTGGCATAATAGTTCGGGAAATGGAAATGCGGGCTCCTGCACGTCTCTTCTGTCCGCCGCATCTGGATCAGTTGTCTCATGGATCGGATCTTCTCCTGATTTTCCTCGTTTCCAATCTCATCCCACGGCATACACCTGCGGCAGTCCGGGTCAAATCCGCCCTCCATGGCGATCTCCGTACCATAGAAGATGCACGGGCTTCCCGGCAGAGTAAACAGAACGGCAAGCTGCTGATAAAAGATGTCCAGGTCATGGAACCTGTTCATCAGCCTCTCCGTATCGTGGGAGTCGAGAAGATTGAACAGCACATTGTTGTTCTGCTGCATATACATCGTATAACAACGGTTGACCATGTACTCAAACTCTTTTTTATCCATAGAAGTATCCAGGAAGAAGTCATGAATACCGCTCATCAGCGGATAGTTCATGACAGAATCATATTCGTCTCCCATCAGCCACTGGCTGGCATCATGCCAGATCTCTCCCAGCAGATAGATGTCCGGTTTGATCTTTTTCAAATGTATGCGCATCTGTTTTAAAAACCGATGCGACACTTCGTTCCCTACGTCAAAACGGATAGCGTCAATATCAAAATCCCGCACCCACTGTTCGCATACCTTACAGAAATATCCGATCACTTCCGGGTTATTCGTATTCAGCTTCGGCATCTCATCCGCAAAGGCAAAGGAATAGAACCTGCCGTCTCTCGTATCTTCTCTTTTCCTGATCTGAGTCCAGTCATTGACCATGAACCAGTCCGCATAAGGTGAGTCCGCTCCCTTTTCCTGCACGTCCAGCCATGGGGCAAATTTTCTTCCGCAGTGGTTGAACACTGCATCCACCATCACCCGGATGCCCAGATCATGCGCCTCGGACACAAGTCTCTTCATCGTCTCCGCATCTCCGAAAGAGGGATCTATCTTCGTATAGTCTTTTGTGTCATATTTATGGTTCGTCTCTGCTTCCATGATCGGAGTCAGATAGATACCTGTGATCCCCAGATCACTTAAATATGGCAGTTTCTGCCGGATCCCCTCCAGATCGCCGCCGTATTTTTCCTCATTTGTCACCGGTCCGGTCTGCCATGGAAGTATGCCTTCTTCTCTGCGGTCAGTCCTGCCGTTGCAGAACCTGTCCGGAAAGATCTGATACCATACCGTATCGTTGACCCATGCAGGGGTACGGTTCACATCCGCAGGGTTCATCCACGGCACGATAAAATACTGAAGCAGGCGCCCCGGCATGTTGACCTGTTCTTCTGTGAGGAACCCGTCCTCGAAGTAATACCAGACTTCATCTTCCGTGTGCAGTTCAAAGTAATATTTACACCGTTTATAAGGCGGTACAAGTGTGGTCGTCCACCAGATCTGATGCGGAAGACTCTTTTTATAGACGACCTCCTCCCTTTTTCCCGTCCACCTCTCGTTTCCGCCCAGTATCCCGGCGTCAAATGGATCTCCGTGGATAATAAACACTCTCTTTACGTCGTATCCTGTTTTCAGATTGACTATCAGCCGGTCCTCATCCAGCGCATAGCTCATCTGTTCTGATGTCTTGTGATATACTGCTGCAAAATCCATTATCGTCTCCTCCGTTTTATCATGATCTTTCCATCCCCCGCTCTGTTCCCGGATTTACCGGAAAGATTCCCCTCTTTCCAGCGCCTCATACACCCGGAGCAGTTCACCCGTGCTCCACGCCTGTGCGAAACATCCTTTAGACGAGACCGGATCCTCTCCGTCGTAGATCTCCGGAAGCTGTCCGATACACCCTTCCCGAAGAGCGCTCTCAAGGACTTCCATCTGCCTTCTGACATATGCCTTTGCAGCGTCACTGTATCCGTTGACCTTCAGATATGCCAGATAGTACGCGCCAAGCGGATAGGTCCACACGGTTCCCTGATGGTAGGCAAGGTCTCTTTTCAGCACTTCGCCTCCGTATACCGGCTGAAATTCCGGGTCGTCTTTGTCGAGAGTCCTGAGTCCGTATGAAGTATACAACTTTTCAAATACAGTGTCCACCACCTGGCTTTCTTTCTCCGCATCCAGCATCGTGAACGGCATGGACACAGCCCATATCTGATTACAGCGTATCTGCTTGTCAGCACTTGTTCCCGAGATCACATCTTTCAGGCAGTGATGTTCCTCCATCCAGAACTTCTCCGCAAATGCTTCTTTTACCTTTTCCGCAATCCTTTCATATGCTGAGGGATCTTTCTGCAGCAGACGCGCGCACTCTCCCATGATCCTGAGGGCATTGTACCAGTATGCATTGATCTCCACCGGTTTCCCGTGGCGGGGTGTGGGAAGGATATCATTGACACGCACATCCATCCATGTGACCTGGTCAAGACCGCTGCCGGCTGCGATCAGACAGTCGTCATCCATATGTATCTCATAGTCTGTTCCATCCTGGTAGCTGGCGATGATCCGTTCCATGACCGGATACATCTCTTCTATAAACGCCGCATCCGCTGACGCCCTGTAATACAGCCAGACACAGTTGATAAAAAGGAGCGCCGCATCCGCTGTATTATAGCGCGGTTCACTCTTTCCTTCCGGGAACAGGTTCGGCATAAGGCCTTGTCTTTCATAGCGGGCGAATGTTCTCAGGATGGATCTGGCGTCCTCGTACTGACGTGTGGACAGACATACTCCAGGAAGAGCGATCATCGTATCGCGGCCCCAGTCCTCGAAGAAAGGGAACCCCGCCAGGATCGTTTTCCCTCCGGTAGATTCCCGGCGGGAAACAAACTGATGCGCACTCTTTGCAAGAAAACGGGCTGTTTCGCCGCGCAATCCCGACTGGCGCTCCAGTTTCTTCCGTTCCTCTTTCATCTCCTGTATGACGGATCCAGCCACATCAACAGCGCTTCGCGCCTGCTCTTCTGTGAAATCCCTTTCCACACTGAACACAACAGCCAGTGTGCTGCTGCCGCCGCTCTCCACATCCAGGCTGATCTGATGGCATGCCGCCGCTTTCCCCGTGCTCTCCCTGCCGTCACAGGCGTCATACGAATAATAGTACTGTTCCACGGTCTCCGGGATCTCTGTCTCTTTGCCGTTCGTCATATAGTACAGCCGCATCTGTCCGTTCTCCACCCTGCCGGCTAAGCAGCGGAATGTTCCATTTAATTTCTCCCCGTCGCCTTTCGGGGCGAACTGATAAAACGGCGTTACCGTCAGACACGCATCGCTGCGGCTGCGGTTCGTCACTCTGTAGCAGACTACAGCCGTATTTTCTCCCTGCTTTAAGGCTGCTTCCTTTTCAATTTCCACGCCGTTTATAAGGAAACGCCACACAGGCGTATCTTCGTAAGAAAATTCTGCCAGATACCGACAGCCGTATTCGCAGCTTCTGTCTGAAAATTCCTGGGATGACAGAGTGTAAGTTTCCTGTTTTATCTCCAGGCGTTCCGCCAGCCGGTGGATCATATTATACCGGTTATTCGGCGCTTTCGTACATGCCATAAGAAATGCATGGTCATTGCGGGCGGCTGATCCCATCATAGTCAGTGAGGAATATCCTCCCAGTCCGTTTGTCATAAGATAACAGTTTTCCTGCCCTCTCTCAAATGTCTTCCAATCCTGTTTCCCGTAGATCCATTTCATACTGCCTGTTCCACCTTCCATTTTTTCTGCAAGCCTCCCCAGGATCAGCACACTCTGAGGCGCTGCCTGAAGATCCGGGCTCACATGCTTTTCAGACGTCCATATCCTGCTGTCCTCTCCGTCGCAGAGGACCGTCCATCTTTCTCCCTCTGCCGAGACCTTCTTGTATTCGCGGGTTCTGTTATATATGATCTTCAACCGATCCCATTTCCGGCAGCCTGTTTCTGACCGGTTATCCACCTCAAAGCTCACCAGCCCGTCTGATATCTCCACACTGCCGATCCGCTCCGAAGCCCGGGAAGACTTGTCGCAAAGACCCGGGAGCCTGGTGCGCAGGGCAATCAGTCCTTTATAGTATTCTACAAGAGACTGATTCTCCCATGCCTGTTTCCAGTCCAGACGATTCAGTGCGATCGGCGCGTTGAACGAATCTTCCAGTCCGTTTTTCGTCCGTGCGAACTCCTCTCCGGAAAGCAGGAACAGATTTCCCTGACACGTCATATAAAGAGCCGCCGCCATACGGTTCAGCCGCATCAGCTCCGCTGTGTCCGCCTCCGGCAGCGTCTCGGCGAGCTTATCCCACAGTGTCTGGTTGTCATGCGACGATACGTACGTAATGATCTGTGACGGCGCTTTGACGCCTGTCACAGCGTCGCTGCCCGCATCTGTATTATCTTTATCCGCACTGTCTGCATCTGCGCTTCCGCGCTGCGGCGCACACCAGGCTCGGACGCTTTGGACGATATCGTTCTCTTTTCCCGGCGCCCCGTTGATAAACCCAGGCCGTTTGATCTTTAGAGCTGATCCTTTCACTGCATCTCTTGTGTCATCGCAGAACATCCCGATATTCTCATCGAGAAGCCCGATATTCTTCTTCAGTGCCGGAACAGCATCTCCTTCCATGGCAGTCTCCGCCGCTGCCCACGGTTCTCCGAAGAGGATCTTCTCCCCTTTGCCGTAACGCGCGTCCAGTTCCATGCGGATCCGGTTCATCAGGTCTACATCCAGAAGCCCCATCAGGTCAAAGCGGAAACCGTCGATATGGTATTCTTCCGTCCAGTACATAACCGACTCCAGTATATATTTGGCGCACATTTCACGCTCGCTCGCAACATCATTGCCGCATGCCGATCCGTTTGAGATACGGCCGTCGTCGAATACACGGTAGAAATACCACGGCGCCGTCCTCTGGAACCATGAGTCCAGGGAATAGGTATGATTGTAGACCACGTCCATTATAACACGAAACCCCTGGGAATGCAGTGCCTGGATCATCTCTTTCATCTCCCGGATACGTACCTCGCCATGTGCCGGATCCGTAGAGTAGGACCCTTCTGGTACATTATAGTTCACGGGATCATATCCCCAGTTGAACTCCGTATCTTTTCCGGCCTCATTGACAGAACCATAGTCATAGGCCGGCATAATCTGCACATGGGTAACGCCCAGATCTTTCATATATCTTATTCCTGTCGGATGGATGCCGTCTCTGAACAGCGTTGTGTCCGGGCATGTAAATGCTTTATATTTCCCCCTGTACTGTTCCGGAAAACCGCCGGACGGATCCCAGGAAAACTCCTTGACATGAAGCTCATAGATGATCTGTTCCGTTCCTTTTGCGGGCGCCCGGTCATTTTCCCATCCTTCCGGATCCGTCCTCTTCAGATCCACTGCCATGCTCCGTCTTCCATTGATGCCGCAGGCATATGCATAAGGATCTGCTGAGCGCACGCTCTCCCCCTCGAACATCAGGGAAAAATCATAATAGACCCCGTGCAGATTTTCATCTGAAAACCAGCTCCATACCCCTTTGTCTTCTTTCTCCATGGGGATATGCGCATATGCTTCTCCCCCGTTTCCCTCCTGATACAGATTCAGGGTGACACTGTCCGCCGAAGGACTCCACAACTTGAAAGAAGTTCCGCTGTCCGTACAGTTCACCCCCAGATCGTTCTTATCATAGATATAATGTTCCCGGAATTCCGGGCTGGAATAATACTTTTTCCACTCTAATGCTGTCTTCATATATCATGCCCTTTCTTGTATTATTTCATTTTCTGCCCGAAACGGGCAGTCTTTTATATGCCAGAATATGAGATGAACATAGGTTACGGTGTGAACTGCACCTGACTGTCCATCTCATATTTGTTACATTTTTGTATTAACCTTTGACCGCTCCTGACAGTCCGTCCACATAGTATCTCTGCATGTACAGGAATAGCGCCGCGATCGGAATCGAAATCAATACCGCACCGGCTGCGAAACAGGTATACCAGTTATCAATATACTCCTTCTGGAGCATGTTCCAAAGACCAATGGCGATCGTATACTGGTCTGAGTTTGCGCGGCAGATGACTTTTGCAAAGATAAAGTCCAGCCATGGCGCCATAAAAGATGTAAGTACTGTATAGATGACGATCGGCTTACTCAGCGGAAGCGTGATCTTTGTAAAGATCTGCCATCTCGTACATCCGTCCAGAAGAGCCGCCTCGTCCACTGCAAACGGAACCGTATCGAAGAATCCTTTTGCGATCTGGAAGCTCAAGCCCGCTCCTCCTGAGTACACAAGGATCAGCGCCAGCTTGATCAGATTTCCCTCTGTAAGGCCGATAGCCTTGAGGATGAAATACACTGCGAT
This sequence comes from Candidatus Mediterraneibacter surreyensis, assembly GCA_019118885.1. Lineage (GTDB taxonomy): Bacteria > Bacillota > Clostridia > Lachnospirales > Lachnospiraceae > Mediterraneibacter > Mediterraneibacter surreyensis. The sequence goes on from DWYB01000053.1 coordinate 16,596, forward strand.
CATTGACATGAAGCCCGGGAACAGTCCGAGGATCATCGCCATGTTCATGTACGGCTTTCTCAGCTTAAAGCGGAGCCTTGACAGGCAGTAGGAAACTGCCAGCACATAAAATGTGGACAGAATGCATGAGAAAATGGCGATAAACAATGTGTTCATAAACATCTGCGGGAAGTTCAGGATCGTCGTGTCAGTAAACAGTCTTATATAGTTGTCCAGTGTATAGGACTGCGGGAAAAACGTTGACACATAGGAGCCCTGCTCTGCACGGAAACTTGTCAGTACCACCCACACGATTGGGAATACCCAGATCACTGCCAGGATCGCCAGGATCACATGGACGATCGAATTGTTGATAAAACGCTTTCTTTTTGCCGACTGTATTTTCTTTCCTGCCATGCCTAGAACCCTCCTTCTTCTTTATATGACTTCGTGTTTCTGTAGGTCAGCAGTGCCGCTACAGCAAGGATGACGAATGTCAGGATACCTATGACAGCACCGATATTATAGTACTGTTTGTCAATGGTCAGTTTATACAGCCATGTAACAAGCAGATCCGTCTTACCCGCGGTAGACGACAGATCGGTAACGGGATCGCCGCCGGACAGCAGGTATATGACATTGAAGTTATTGACATTTCCGGTAAATGTAACGATCAGGTACGGCGTCGTCACATACAGCATATACGGAAGCGTGATCTTCGTGAAGATCTGCAGTGCATTCGCCCCGTCCACTCTCGCCGCTTCGTAGAGCTCTGCCGGGATATTCTGCAGCACACCGGTGAGCTGAAGGAGCGTGTACGGCACGCCGACCCATACATTGATCACGATGACCGTCACTCTCGCCCATGTGGGGTCTGTAAAGAACGGAAGGCTCGCATCCTGTGCGATCAGTCCGAGATTTCTCAAGAGAACGTTGACCGCGCCTTCCGGCTGGAGCATCGTCCGCATGATCAACAGGGAAACGAACATCGGCACTGCACAGGAGAGAACAAAACAGAATCTCCAGAAGCCTTTTGCCCTTGTTCCTTTGCGGTTGATCAGAAGCGAGACGATCATACCGAATATGTAGTTTGAGAACGTTGCGAAGAACGCCCAGACAAGAGTCCATCCAAGCACCGACCAGAATGTACTTCCCAGGATACTGGTGGAATCAAACAGCGCTTTGAAATTATCAAGTCCCACCCAGTCAAAAAGCATCAGATGGCTGTCAATCTTGCTGTAATTTGTAAAAGCCATACAGATCATGAAAATCAGCGGCAGGATCGTAAATGCTCCGATAAAAAACATCGGCGGCGTCATGAGCAGTCTCTGCAGGTTCTCATGGAGCAGTGTCTTTAAATCCTCTGCGAAATTATTGACATGCTTCCCTTCTTTTGCGAGGCATTCTGCCTTGTACGCGCTCCTTAAGGTTCCTCTCCATGCACACACCATAAGGAATGTGATCAGCACGGTCGCCACGCCGAACAGCAGGATCAATATAGACTGATCTCCTTCTGTGTAGGTGTAAATCTGCTGTGCTTCATCCCATACCTCTTCCTGTGCAACACTTCCGAGCGACGGCAGCATTGCAAGACAATGTGCTCCTGTCATAACCATAAATACGATGTATGCCACTTCCACAGCCAGATACAGCAGACCTTTAACGATCTGTCCGTGAACAATATTTCCAAGCCCCATCAGCACCATGGAAAGCTTTGTCTCAAGCCCGCCCTCACGGATCGCCTTTGTGCATGTATACGGTGTCGGAAACTCATTTACTCTCTTTTTTAATATTCCCATCCTCGTCACCTCATTCTCAGATTCCATCACTGTTCATTGCTTCGTTCATCTGCTCGGTCTGTTCCGCCGAATTTTCATGGGTGATCGATCCGTTTCGGATTCCTTTTCCCATATTTTCCACCGGCGTCCAACAGTTGCTCATCTCAGCCAGATTCGGCTGCAGGATCGACGTACGGTTAAATGTTTCATTGACCGCAGCCACAACTTCATCTGACATAATATCTTCATTTTCAAGAAGCCTGGTATTACACGGAACTACGTTCTCCAGTTCATAGTGGAGGCGCTGGGAATATTCATTTCCAAGGAAAATGGCAAGTTCTACAGCCTGTACCATATAATCGCTCTGCGTGTTCACTCCTACTGCTTTTGTTCCGGCATAAGAATACATCTGTTTTTCTTCCCCGTTCAGAGTATATGCAGGCAGAGCCGCCACACCCATGTTATCGCCGAGCGCTTCCTCTATTGCCGCCGCATCCCATGATCCGGTAAACATGGCATTGATACTGCCGTCACGTATTCCTGCGATACCGGAACCGTCCGCATCGATCCGGAAGTTCGGATTGGATTCAAGATCAATGAGGTAATCTGTCACTTCCTGTGCTTTCTCGCCGCCGAAATCAACTCCGGCAGATGCGTCTGTTCCGTCTCCAAAGAGAGTACAGCCGTTTCCGATATAGAATGACGCCAGGTACCAGGAGTTCGTAAACGGGAATGACACAACTCCTTTCTCCAGCATGGTATCCAGATTCTTGACATCCTCCTCCGAAAATACACTCTTGTCATAGAACATAAACCATGTGTTGATAGCGAACGGCACGCCATATATCTCGCCGTCCTTTGTCACTGAATCGAGAGACGTCTGCGAGTTTGTCGCCTCAATTTCCTCTCTGTACTTTCCCCCGAATTTCACCAGAGCATTTGCATCCGTCATTGTTGTCAGGTTATCATTTGCGTACAGAAATACATCCGCGCTCGCATCTGCATCCTGTGAAACCTGGCCTGCGGAACTGGCCTCATCCGCTACACCGTAGACAAATGTGATATCCCACTCCGGATGTTCCTCAGCGAAAGCATTACAGCAGGTCTGCAGCCATTGTCCCTGATCAACCGACTGATCGCCCTGCGGCGACCAGACCATCAGACGTACAGACTCTTTTCCGCCGTCTCCGCTCCCGCATCCCGTGAGTCCTGTTACAGCCAGCGATGCGGCCATAACTGCCGCTGTCAGCGCTGACACCGCTCTTTTTCTCATACCTACTTCCTCCCTTGCATAAGTTTCGTATTGTTTCGTTAATTCATATCATACGCTTTTCAGAACTAGTCGTCAATCAGTTTTCATTTTTCACATATATTTTATCTGTAATGCACAATTTGATCATCTATTTTTTGTGCATATTTATTATTTCATAGCTTATTTTTATCAATATTCGAAACTTTTCTAAACCATTTTGAGCAGGTAATCATTCGCATTGATTTCAATGCTGTTTTTTTATATAATATTTTTAGAAACTTTTGGAATATAAAGAGGATAGCAGATCATGACAACTATACAGGATATCGCTGATAAACTGGGCATTTCCAAAGGTACCGTCTCAAAAGCACTGAATGGCGCCCCTGACATCAGCGAAACATTACAAAAACAAATACTGGAAACGGCAGTTGAACTCGGATACACAAAACTGCGCCGTTATAAGAAACCGGCAAAGAAACTGTGCGTCATTGTGCAGAAGAATAATATTCAATATGAAGAGCCTCATCACTTTGCCTATGATATCATCATGGGATTTCGCCAGATTGCAGAACCGGCGGGATATGAGGTGGCAATCGTTCCGGTGGACGCCGATGCTCAGAGAGAAATGTCCTATGATGCATTCATGCTGCAGCATGACTTTTCCGGAGCCTTTCTCCTCGGATTTTCTCTTGTGGAGCCATGGATGAAAGACTTCCATACCTGCCATACGCCTGCCGTACTCTATGACAACCATATCATCGGCAATCCTATGACCTCTTATGTAGGTATCGATAATGAAGAAGGCATGGACCTGGCCATCGGGCACCTGAAAAAACTGGGGCACAAGAAGATCGGTTATCTGAGCAGCGCGCTCGGCTCCCATATCATGCAGGTACGTCACAGGGCATTTTTTCAGGCAATGCGCAGCCACGGGCTGAAAGCGGACTCATCATACGCCGGATGCTCCTATTATCTGTCCGAGTGTATGGAAAAACACCTGCCTCGTTTTCTCGATATGGGCATGACAGCGATCATCTGCTGCCAGGATACATTTGCCAGTGCGGCGATCACCCAGTGTCAGCAGCTTGGATTTCGGGTTCCGAGAGATATCAGTATCATCGGCTTCGATGACATTCCCCTCTCAGCATACACATCTCCGCCGCTCACCACTGTCCGTCAGGACCGCATCCAGCTCGGGAAAAGCGGGTTCAATGCCCTGAGCGGACTGTTAAACGGGGTGCCGCTGGGCACTGTCCTGCTCCACGCGGATCTTATTGTTCGTGATTCCACTTCCGGGCCGGCCCGGACTTAAAGGAGGCGTTGCTATGACAGTATTAAAGATCGCACAGGCACAGATTCCTGTATACACCCAGAGAGAACAGATTGCTGCGATGCTTGAGCGCGCAGCCGGAAAGGCCGCAGGGGAAGGAGCTGATCTTCTTGCCCTTCCTGAAATGTTCTGCTGCCCCTATGATATCACCTGCTTTTCCGCTTACGCCGAAGAGCAGGGCGGGCCAATCTGGCAGATCTGTTCAGGCATCGCCCGTTCTTACCATATTTATCTCTCTGCCGGTACAATCCCGGAGCGAGGCGAAAACGGGCGGATTTACAACACCGCCTATGTATTTGACCCCAGCGGCAGACAGATCGCCAAGCACCGCAAGATGCATCTCTTCGATATCGACATTGACGGCGGACAGCATTTTCAGGAGTCTGCTGTCCTCACCCCCGGAGACAGCATTACGACTTTCGAGACAGAATACTGCACAATGGGGCTGGCCGTCTGCTATGACATCCGTTTCCCGGAGCTCTTCCGGCTCATGGCGCTCAGAGGAGCCGATGTCATTCTCGTTCCCGCATCTTTTAATATGACTACCGGACCGATGCACTGGGAACTGCTCTTTCGTTCCCAGGCGGTATTTCATCAGACATTTATCGCAGGCACCGCCCCCGCACGAAATGAGAACGCCTCCTACATATCATGGGGCCACAGCATTATCACCGATCCATGGGGCAATACCGTTTCCATGATGGACGCCGGGGAGGAAATCCGCATCACGGCGATCGACCTCGACGAATGCAGAAAAGCAAGGCAGCAGATCCCGGTGTTCCGGCACAGACGGGAAGATGTATACACACTGAAAGAGCGCTGAGTTTCCTCCGCGCTCTTCTTTGTTCTATATTTTTTTTGCTTCATGTATATATGACACAAGTCTCTTCTCCAGCTCTTCCATCGTCTCCGCCGTTTCCGGATTTGTATATGGGATCCTGTGTATGATCCGGCGGACATAATCATTTTCCTCCACGATATCCAGGCTCTCCCGGAAGTTGAGGTCATAGAAATATGCCAGATAGGAGACCCAGTAATCCATCAGCGTCACACGTTCCGCCGACAGGATGCTCTTTCCTTCCAGGGCATCCTTACATATTTTCGGAGATATTGACGAAGCTCCGATCTCATCCGCTCCTGCACCCATAAATGTCTCCAGGTCGTCCACAAGTTTCACCCGGCAGTTATCCAGTTTATCCGCGTCACGGATGATGCGCGCATGGAGAAGCGTCCTCTCATCTTCTATTCCTTCCAGGACAAAGTCACTGTGTTTGGCGATCGCCGTCTCGATGATATCATCCCACATATCTTCCGGCACAAACCTGCGGATCATCCCCTCCCGGAACAGAACCTGTACGCCGTAGGCCGCATGATCCATCGTCTCCGGCATGAAACTGTCATATATCTTCAGCTGTTCAAATCTCCCGATATCATGCAAAAGAGCGATGATCCGGGCAAGCGAACGATCCTCTTCGGAAAGCTCCATGCGCCTTGCGATCTCCGTGCTCTGCGCCACTACGCCATAAGTATGAACGATCTTGAGTTTCACCTTATCGTTGTTCCTGTCATAACCGTTCAGATATTGCTCGAATGTCTCTTTCGCCGCTCTGTAATCTATCATAACTTTCGTACCTCCGATTCTTCTATGCTTCTGAGTATCATACATCCAGCCTGACAGCATGCATACTCAGCCCAGCGCTACATCCAGTATCATCATAAGTACGAATCCGACAGCCACTCCCACAGTGCTGATATTAGAATGGGGGCCGGTCTGAGCTTCGGGAATCAGCTCTTCCACCACAACATAGATCATTGCTCCGGCCGCAAAAGCAAGGAGATACGGAAGCAGCGGAACCACAAGCCCGGTCAGCAGGATCGTAATAAACGCTGCTGCCGGCTCCACGACTCCTGAAAGCGCCCCGTAAACAAACGCTCTCGTCTTTGACAGGCCATGGCTTTTCAACGGCATGGAGATAATCGCCCCTTCCGGGAAATTCTGAATAGCAATACCAACGGACAGGGCAAATGCTCCTGCCAGAGTCATCGTTGTATTCTCAGCCAGAACGCCTGCAAAAGTAACTCCCACCGCCATGCCTTCCGGAATATTGTGCAGCGTCACCGCAAGGACAAGCATGGTTGTTTTTTTTAAATGCGCAGGAACTCCTTCCGGCTCCTCATCCGTAAAATGAAGATGGGGCGTCAGTGTATCCAGCACCAGCAAAAATCCCATTCCCAGAAGGAAGCCCACAGCCGGCGGAAGCCATGGTATCCCGCCCTTCTGTTCTGCCATATCAATAGCGGGAATCAGCAGCGACCATACCGAAGCTGCTATCATGACGCCCGAGGCAAATCCAAGAAGCATTTTCTGCAGCCGCTCATTCATTTCCTTTCTCATAAAAAATACCATTGCCGATCCAAGAGCGGTCCCGGCAAATGGTATCAATATTCCGATCAGCGTATTCTGGTTCATATTTTATCTCCCTTTTTATCCGGCAATTATATATCTATGATATTCCTTGTCGGTAATTTTTATCGTTATCTTATGATATGCATGAGGTAAAGATTTTGTCAACGCTTTTCGGACATATACGCGTTCTTATTTTGGCGTCCGGAGTTTCGGGCGCCGGAATTTCATCTGAAGTTTCAGAAACCTGAAGCCAGATCTTTTCCTGCGGCCCGGCACTCTTCAAGCGCTTCGTCATCAGGAGCCTCGTTTGCTATAACGCCCTCGTCTCTCACGAGAACTGCTCCGGCATTCTTCATGCGGTCCGCCCAGTCTCTCATCCACTCTCCATCACCCCATCCGTAGGATCCGAACAAAAGGATCTTCTTTCCTGATACCAGGGGCTCCAACGATTCCACGAATGGTTCCATCTCCGTCTCTTCCAGCTGTTCCGCTCCCATAGAGGGGCAGCCCAGGGCAAACGCATTCTCCGATGCCAGCGCCGCCGCATCGGCATTGGCCACTTCCATCACATTTGCCTCCGTTCCGGCCGACCTGATTCCCTCTGCAACAGCTTCCGCCATAGCCTGAGTATTCCCAGTTCCACTCCAATATACTACTGATACGCTCATTTTTTCTCCTCCGTTTCATATTCTTTTGTCCGCAACAGCCGCTCCCGAACAGCAGATCTGTTATACGGCAATTTCCCGGACGCTTTTTCCGGTAATAAATTCATTTACCGCACATTCTTTCGCGCGGTCAAACTCCTTGAATATCATTCTGGCTTTTGCAAGATTACCGTATACTTTCCAATATCCGATCATCAGATATTTTCTGCCCTCGTTTTCGATAAAGCCTTTTACATCTTCTGGAGGATATCCAAGGAATGCGCCGATCTCATGGGGAAATCCGATGCCGAGTCTCGCGAAATCCTTCACCCGTGAACACAACCGCTCAAGCATATTGTCAAGATTATTGTCTGTGTATCCATATTCCCGGATCAGGCGGCGTATCTCCGTACTGTTCAGATACCCGGACAGCTGGTCAGAACGGTAAAAAAGGACAAGACATTTTCCATCGGAACAGGACAGTCTATGATACGAAATCCCCGTATCGTCCAACAATTCCATAAGACCTTCATAAAGCTCCTCCTCCAGTGATATCACGCAGGATACTTTCAAGCCTTTCAGGAACGGCGCGCACTGCAGTACCACCTGAAATGCCAGACGAATCTTTTGATCACCATTTTTCAGAAAATAAGACAAAACTTCCGCGGGCATAGTTCCCCCTTTATTATGAGAATGATTTTCAATTGAATTAATACTATCATATTTGATAATCGTTTTCAATATTTTTTATGAGAACATTTATCACTTTGCTTATATGGTCAATATGCTCAATTATTTTTGTTTTTTTATCCTTTTTTTAGTTGTTCCCCACATAGCTTTAGTGTATAATGAATATATGATATTTGAGAGGTGATATTCTCAAAGAATACATACATAAAGGAGAGATTCGCCATGGTAAATTTAATTACAGGCCCAAGAGGCAGCGGAAAAACACAGCAAATGATTGATCTTGCAAATGAGAAGGTGAAAACTTCCAACGGCAACGTAGTATTTATTAAAAAGAGCCACAAGGATACATACACGGTAGATTTTAACATCCGCGCAATCCGTATGGCTGATTATCCAGATATCCTTACCCTTGAAGAATTCGTAGGATTCCTTTACGGCATGGTAGCCGGCAATCACGACATCGAAACAATCTTTATCGACAGTGTGCTGAAACAGGCAAACATCACTCTTGAAAGTCTCCCTGTTTTCCTGCAGAAACTGAATAAGATCAGCTCTGAAAACAATATCGATTTCTATCTCAGCATAGGAGCGGACAAAAATGAGATTTCCGGTATCGACTCATCTGATTACAATGTAATCTCATAGCCAAAGTATACCGATATACCTGAACAGATGTATTATCATCTGCAAAACTAATAGAAAATATTCAACGGCGGCAGAATCATTTATCTGCCGCCGTTTTATTTCTACTTAGCTGTCTGGTCTTCTGTTATATCCTCGTTTTGCTGATCTGTCTCGCCTGCATCGGTCTTTTCCGATACGCCGGTCACCTCAGTTCCGTTCATGGACAGAACTGTATTTGTCTCTTCCCCCTCTTTATACTCGATCGTCACCGCATCTCCCACATCAAACCGGATAACATTGATATAGTCGACAACAGGCACGTCAAAGATAGCATCTGAACCCTCTACCATAATATAATAATGAGAATTTCCTTCGACGACCGCCTGGGCGATCTTCGTGATCTTTCCCGTAACTGTCAGAATCTCTCTGGTATCTTCTTCCACTTCTTTGATCCCATTCTTATACATCAATGAGGTATACTGCTCTTCACACTCGCTCACGGTATTCCCGGTAGCCACAATCTGATATTTCTGAACATTGACCATGGCATACATCTTCACCAGACCGGCATCGTCTTTCAACGCTATAAAATATGTCGGTTCCCCGGATATATTGAGCAGCAGAGGAAATGTAGCGGTATAATGCAGGTTCTGCACCTGTCCCTCGGCAGAATCCATCGCAGACTGTTCCGTCGCCCCCTCTACCTCATAGAACTTCGTTTCCATCGTCCTCTGATTCATCAGTACAAAGCCGACATTAGACTGGTCTCCTGTAATAGAGGTAACCCCCGTGTAGACCCACACATCGTCATCAATAGCCAGATAGTTATATCCATCCGTAGTCACCAGACAGTCTTTTTGTCCGAATACACTGTTGATAAAACCGTGCTGCAGCGTTCCGTGATAGTCATAAAGTTCTACAAGAAGATCCGCGGAATATGCACGGTCGATCCACTGAGGAGCGTCCTCTATAGCATAATCCTCTGTCTCTCCCGTAATGGCATTACACAGCACAACCCGTCCGATAGTCACGCCGCCAAACAGACCGATATTATACTTTTTCACCGGACAGATCCAGTATGGAGTTCCCTCTTCATCCACCTCGAAACTTAAATCGTTGAAGATATAAGTTGGATATCTGAATCTCAAATGGCGGTAGATATTACGGTTGAAATGATCACTGGTTGTATATTTCATACCTTCATCCAGCTTAACAAGTTCCGTATCCTGGGTCGCCATGTCAATCTTCATATATGCGGGAATCCCCTCACCGTTGTTTGTCAGCCACTTGATAATACTGGCATATTTCAACGGAGATACACGTACAGGACGGTCCTGATAGTTAATCTGTGAATACAGTTCATCCACCTCAAACTGAGAGACCATATCCACCATGCTTCCCATCTCCCGATTGCCAAGAAGCGTAGCCGAATCCCGGTCCAGAAGCGGGATCTGGTCAAAAGAGAGTTCTTCAATATCTCTGGTAAATTCTCCCGTCTCCACTGTCATAAGATTCTGATATTTATCTGCATTTACAACAGGCGAAGACAAAAGCGCACCTGCCAGATATACGATAACTACTGCGGCGAAAAGTCCCAGTATGACTTTCATCCCTTTTGACTCTTTTAATTCATACCTGTTCAGCCCTTTTCGCTTTGCAAACAGAGCCGCAATCAACAGGATGAGTACGCCGAGAAAGATCCAGAATTCCGTGGAATGAATGTTAATTGCCGGCAGCGTTACATAATAGTATATCCCCAGCAAAAGGATCACGATCAGTGTAATGACAATTTTTCGTCTGATATTTTTCATACTTTCCCCTTTCTTTTAAAAAAACCCCGCAGCAATCCCTGCGGGGCATCATTTGCTATTTCCTTTACGTCAGCACTCTGTCAGAACTTCTTTCTCCAGAGCGCCGGTGATAAAAGGAGCAGGAACGGTATGATCTCCAGCCTTCCCACCAGCATGTCAAAACAGAACACAAGTTTAGAAAGCGGTGAGAGCATATGGAAATTCTCCACAGGACCCACTTTAGAGATACCCGGTCCTACGTTATTTATTGTTGTCAGAACGCCGCTGAAAGATGTGGCAAAATCAAAATTATCGATAGCCACGATCAGTACGGATGCGACTAATATAAATACATATGCGGCGAAATACACATTGATCCCTCTAAGAGTATCCTGACCCACTCTCTTTCCATTGAGCTTTACGACAGTCACAGCATTCGGATGCAGGACTTTATGGATCTCCTGCCGGATCGACTTGATCAGGATCACAAACCTGCACACTTTGATACCGCCTCCTGTAGAGCCGGCGCTGGCGCCGATAAACATAATCGCCAGCAATATCGCTTTTGACAGTTCAGGCCACAATTCATAATCCGCCGTATAAAATCCCGTCGTCGTAATGATCGACGCCACCTGGAATGCCGCATAACGGAAAGCGTGGAACACATTCTCATATATGCTCAGGATATTGACTGTTATCACTGCAGTAGACGCGGCTATAATCCCGAGATATGCGCGAAGTTCCTCATTCTTTAACACACTTTTCCAGTCTTTTAAGAGAAGAAGGAAATACAGGTTGAAGTTGACTCCAAACAGGATCATAAATATAGTGATCACACCGTCGATATAAGCGCTGTCGTAAAAAGCCACACTGGTATTCCTGTTGTTGAATCCACCGGTTCCAGCCGTACTGAACGAATGAACCAGAGCGTCGTAAAGATTCATTCCACCCAGCATGAGCAGGACCACTTCCACAGCCGTCAGCACAAAGTACATTCCATAAAGGATTGTCGCCGTATTTCTTGCTTTCGGAACCAGCTTATCCGACTCCGGCCCCGGCATCTCCGCGCGCATAAGAGGCATGGAATTCTCATCATCCAGAGAAGTGATCATCAGAACAAAGACAAGCACTCCCATACCGCCGATCCAGTGGGTCAGACATCGCCAGAAATTAATTCCCATAGGCAGGCTCTCGATCTCCTGAAGGATCGTCGACCCCGTCGTCGTAAATCCTGACACCGTCTCAAAGAAAGCATCGATATAGTTTGGGATACTTCCCGATATCACAAACGGGAGCGCCCCGAAAACAGACCACAGAAGCCATGCCAGCGCCACGATAGCAAAGCTCTCTTTCCCGTATATTCTCGTGCACTTTGGTCTCTTTCTACCGAATATCAGAAAAATAACGCCGAGAATCACACTTACGATCAGGAAAGAAAAACCGCTCTTTTCTCTGTAAATAAGCGAGACGAGCGCGGGGATCAATAGTACCGCCCCCTCTACGCCCAGCATTTTTCCCAGTATATATACAATCATTCTTTTATTCATTTCGCTGCACCTACATTAAAATATCCTCAAGATCTTCTATATGACTGTCCATCGTAACTACAATCACACTGTCGCCCACTTCCATACAGTCATCTCCGCCCGGAATGATGATCTGTCTCTTTCTGGAAATACATGCGATCAGGTTATTTGATCTAAGCGTCAGATCCTTAAGTGGTATTCCAGTGTATCTGGTCTCTGATTTTATAATGAATTCCAATGCCTCGATCTTATCATCGACAAGCTGGTAAAGTGTCTCAACGTTAGAACTTCCCTGTGAATTTTTCCTTGCCCTCACATAGCTCAAAATAGCATCCGCCGTCGCCGTCTTGGCCGAAACAATGCTGTCAATCCCGAAATCCTCAACCATACTGGCCCGTCGATCCTCATTTATCTTTGCTATGATCTTGGACGCCCCCTGGCTTTTTGCAAACAGCGCCGTAATGATATTCTCCTCGTCCATTCCCGTCAGCCCGACAAATGCATCCGCCTCCTCGATTCCTTCCTCGATCAGAAGGTCGTGGTCCGTAGCATCGCCGTTGATGATCGTTGCTTTTGGGAGCAGCTCACACAATTCCTCGCATCTGTTTACATCGCGCTCGATGATCTTGATCTGCATTCCCAGCTTACAGAGCTGTAACGCAAGATAATACGCCACCCTGCCGCCGCCGCAGATAATTACTTTTCTGATCTTCCCTTTATGTTTACCGAACATACGGAAAAACCGTTCCATCTCACTGTGTGAGACAGCGATATGCAGTCTGTCGCCCTCCCGTATCTCGTAATCTCCATCAGGGATCAATACGTCTCCGCAATGTTCCACCGCACAGACAAGAAGTTTGATCTGGAACTTATTATACATGTCCGCAAGAGACATCCCTACGAGCTTGCTTTCTTTCTGGATCAGATATTCGATCAGTTCTACTCTTCCTCTTGCAAACGTCTCTATCTTGCTGGCATCGGGGAACAGCAGAAGTCTGCTGATCTCATCCGCCACGATCAGTTCCGGATTCACTGCCATACTCAGATGCAGATCCTCCTTTAGCAGACCAATCTGTTTAAAATAAATCGGATTACGCACACGCGCAATCGTATGCCTTGCTCCAAGACGCCTTGCGATCAGGCAGCTTAACATATTACACTCATCCGCCGATGTACATGCGATCACAAGATCCGCATGAGGCACATCTGCCCGTCTCTGTACTTCCGCATCTGCTGCATCCCCTATCACACAGGCGATATCCAGCCGGTCCACAGCATATTTCAGTTTCTTCTCATTGCTGTCGATCATCACCACATCATAGCTTTCGACAGAAAGCTGCTTCGCAAGCTTATAGCCCACTTTTCCATCTCCAATGATAACAATCTTCATTACTTTTCCCTCTGTTGTATTAAATTATAGTATCTGTATACAAAGACTCTGATTTTATGTATATACAGCAGAGCAATTATAGCACCTCCGGATATAAAGCACAACAATCTTAGCACTTTCTTAACGCAAATCAATCCGAACCTGTACTTGCGCAATGAAAGGAGACAGAAGATTGTCTCTTTTCAACCTTCTGTCTCCTTTCTGACATCCTTATTATTCCCGGAATATCATTCTTTGTTTATTCCTCTGACGCCCTTGCCGCAATCTCTCTCTCCTGAACATCCAACGGAGCCTGCTCATATCTGGCAAATGTATACTCATAGGTGCCGCGTCCGCCTGTCATGGATCTCAGCGTCGTACAGTAACCGAACAGTCCTGTCATGGGGATATCCGCCTCGATCGCCTGCTTGCCGCCCGCAATCGGATTCATGCCGAGCACACGGCCGCGCCTCTTGTTCAGATCTCCCATCACATCGCCTGTGTAATCATCCGGAACCGTAACCTTCAGAGAAGCAATCGGCTCAAGCAATACAGGTGAAGCCTCCATGAAGCCTTTCTTGAACGCCTGTATGGTGGCCGTCTTAAACGCCATCTCCGAAGAATCTACCGGATGATAGGATCCATCGTAAAGGATCGCTTTCACGCCTACAACCGGATATCCGGCAAGAGGGCCTTTGACAACAGATTCCTGAAGACCTTTTTCCACAGCCGGGAAGTAATTCTTCGGAACTGCTCCGCCTACAACGCATTCTTCAAATACATACGGCGTATCCAGGTCGCCTGACGGCTCGAATTTCATCTTGACATGTCCATACTGTCCGTGTCCGCCTGTCTGTTTCTTATACTTCATATCCACATCGGAATTCTTGCGGATCGTCTCGCGGAAGGCCACTTTCGGCGTCTCCAGCGTAATCTCTACTTTATATCTCGCAGCCAGCTTGCTTGCTGTGATCTCCAGATGCTGATCTCCCATGCCATAGAGCAGAGACTGTCTGTTCTCGCTGTCGTTTACGACCTTAAGCGTCACATCCTCGGCTGTCATTCTTGCCAGAGCCTGCGATACTTTATCCTCGTCACCCTTGTTCTTCACTACATATTTCATATATGTATAAGGTACAGAATAGTCTGTCTTCGCATAGGACACCTGATTTGCTTTCGTGGAAAGCGTATCCCCTGTGCGTGTGTTTGCCAGCTTTGCGATAGCTCCGATATCTCCTGCAAACAGCTCGCTGACTTCAGACGGCTTATTACCGCACATCGTATAGAGCTTGCCCGGTTTTTCTTCGGCTTCCGTATCTGCGTTGTAGAGAACGTCATCGCCTTTGAGCACGCCGGAGCACACTTTTATAAATGAATACTTTCCGATAAACGGATCCACCATCGTCTTAAACACATATGCTGTCTTTGCCTTCGAGAAATCATAATTAGCCTCAAAGATATCGTTTGTGGTCCGGTTGATGCCCGCGCACGTTCTCTTATCCGGACTCGGGAAGAAACGCACGATATCCGACAGCAGGTTGGCAACACCCTGTGCCTGGACATTGGATCCCATCGCTACCGGAACGATATCGCCATCCATAACCTCTGTACGCATAGCTGCACGGATCTCCTCGATTGAGAACTCTTCACCGTTGAAGTAGCGCTCCATAAATTCTTCGCTCGTCTCGGCTACCGCTTCCATGAGAGAATCTCTCAGGATCTCAAGATTCGGTTTACAGTAATCCGGGATCTCGCACTCTTCTCTCTGTCCGATTCCTGTATAGCGACGCCCCGCATTCTTTATGACATTGATATAGCCGACGAGCTTTTCATTCTCACGAATCGGCTGAAAATGCGGCGCGATCTTCTTGCCGTAGCGGGCAGTCAGATCTTCGACTACCTGGCGGAAACTTGCATCATCTACGTCCATCTCTGTTACATATACCATTCTCGGAAGATTATATTTATCACACAGTTCCCACGCTTTTTCTGTACCGACCTGAACTCCGGCTTTTCCGGATACCACGATAACAGCTGCGTCCGCTGCGCTGACCGCTTCCTCTACCTC
The DNA here is from genome assembly GCA_019118885.1 of Candidatus Mediterraneibacter surreyensis. Taxonomy (GTDB): domain Bacteria; phylum Bacillota; class Clostridia; order Lachnospirales; family Lachnospiraceae; genus Mediterraneibacter; species Mediterraneibacter surreyensis. The sequence continues at coordinate 32,053 of DWYB01000053.1, forward strand.
ACCGACAAAATCAAAATATCCCGGTGTATCAAGGATATTGATCTTCGCTTTCTCCCACTCGATCGGAATCAGGCTTGTGCTGATCGAAAATCCACGTTTCTGCTCCTCTTTATCAAAGTCGCTGACCGTACTGGCATCTGATACTTTACCCATGCGGTTCGTTGCTCCCGATACGTACAGCATTGCCTCAACAAGACTTGTCTTTCCGCTTCCGCCGTGTCCAAGCAATACCACGTTTCTTATTTCGTCCGTTCTGTAAACCTTCATGCTGCTGCCTCCTTGTTATGTAGTTATTCTGCCTGTTCCAAAATTGATCTGGCAGGCACATCATGGGTATATTGTACTAAAATTTCGTAATGATTACAACTATTTTATTCATATTTCACATATATTATTTATCGTTTACTTTTACAATGTAAAGTGCTAAGATATCTCTGTGAGCGTGGAATTCTTTGACTTCCCGCTATTATAATGAAAGGAATACAGCTTATCATGGCTTCTACCAAGATTGGATTTATCGGTCTCGGGCTGATCGGCGGATCCGTCGCCAAAGCCCTCCGCAAATATTATCCCGACTACGAGATCATCGCATTTGACAAGAACCGGGAGACACTTGCCCTGGCCGTTCAGGAGGATATCATACATACGGCATGCTCTTCCATCGACGATAATTTCAGGGAGTGCAGCTATATCTTCCTGTGTGCTCCTGTATCATGCAACACCGCATATCTGTCGCAGTTAAAGGATCTCATAACCCCGGACTGCATCCTGACAGACGTGGGAAGCGTAAAAACTTCCATCCACGAGGAGATCTCAGCGCTGGGCATGGAAGAAAACTTCATCGGAGGACATCCGATGGCCGGTTCTGAAAAGAGCGGATTCGCCAACTCCAAGGCGCATCTCATCGAGAACGCCTACTATGTCCTGACTCCCACGGATAAGATATCCCCGGAAAAGACAGAGGCTTACCGGGATCTTGTCGCTTCTCTGAAAGCGATTCCCATCGTACTGAACTACCGGGAGCATGATTTCATCACGGGAACGATCAGTCACCTTCCTCATATCATTGCCTCGACTCTCGTGAATTACGTGCGCGACACCGACACAAAGGATGAACTGATGAAAGCGCTGGCGGCAGGAGGATTCAAGGATATTACAAGAATCGCCTCCTCCTCCCCCGTGATGTGGCAGCAGATCTGCCTGAAGAATCGTTCAAACATTTCCCGTATCCTGGACGGATACATTGCTTCTCTGGAAAGAGCAAAAGAACTGGTGGACGCCGGAAATGAAACCGGGCTTTACTCACTGTTTGAGACCTCACGCGATTACCGGGATTCCATGCCGAACAGCTCCGCCGGGCCGATCAAGAAGCAGTTCGCATTTTACTGCGATATCATCGATGAGGCAGGCGGGATCGCTACCATTGCGACGATCCTTGCAAGCAATAACATCAATATCAAGAATATCGGCATTATACATAACAGGGAATTTGAGGAAGGCGCCCTCAAGATTGAGTTCTACGACGAGGCTTCCTCCGTGAAAGCGGCATCCCTTTTACAGAAATACCACTATATCATCTATGAAATCTGACAGAAAGGATAAATGAAATGGAATTATGCAGTATCACAGGACTGAAAGGAAAAATATCCGTCCCCGGCGATAAATCCATCTCACACCGGTGTGTGATGTTCGGATCCATAGCCAGCGGAATGACGGAGATACACAACTTCCTGGAAGGGGCGGACTGTCTCGCAACGATCCGTTGCTTCCGCACCCTCGGCATCGACATCGAAGAAAAGGACAGCACTGTCCTCGTACACGGCAAAGGCCTCCACGGCCTGTCAGCCCCCTCGAATATCCTTGACGTGGGAAACAGCGGCACAACCACCCGTCTCTTGTCGGGCATCCTTGCAGGTCAGCCCTTTGAATCAAAATTATCCGGCGACGAATCACTCAACTCCCGCCCGATGAAAAGGATCATCGATCCACTGACCCAGATGGGGGCTAATATCTCAAGTATTCTGCGCAACGGATGCGCTCCGCTGTACATCTCACCCGGAAAACTTCACGGGATCCACTATGACTCTCCGGTCGCTTCCGCTCAGGTCAAATCCTGCATCCTGCTGGCCGGACTGTATGCAGACGGCGAGACTTCCGTCACCGAGCCGTCTCTCTCAAGGAATCATACAGAGCTTATGCTCAGGGAATTTGGCGCGGATATCCGTTCCACACATGAGCTGGGGAGCACAAAGGCGACCGCTTCCATCTCTCCCTGCGAAGAACTGTACGGTCAGAAGATTACCGTGCCTGGCGACATCTCTTCCGCCGCTTATTTCATCGCAGCAGGACTGATTGTACCGGACTCTGAAATTCTCATTGAAAATGTAGGTATTAACCCGACCCGGTCCGGTATCCTGAAAGTATGCGAGGACATGGGCGGAGATATCACTCTTCTCAACGAGCGCATCGAAGGCGGAGAAAAGATTGCCGATATCCTCGTGCGTACAAGTAAGCTACACGGTATCACCATACAGGGCGACATCATCCCCACGCTCATCGACGAAATCCCGGTCATCGCAGTCATGGCCGCTGTAGCGGAAGGAACAACCGCCATAAAAGACGCCGCCGAACTGAAAGTCAAAGAGACCGACCGTATCGAGACAGTCTGCGACAATCTGAAATCAATGGGCTGCAACGTAACGCCGACACCGGACGGCATGATCATCACCGGCGGGAAACTTACAGGCGCATCCATCCATACCCTGCTTGACCACCGCATCGCAATGGCATTCAGCATCGCGGCGCTGGTGGCAGAAGGGAATACGAAGATACTGGACAGCAAATGCGTGGATGTGTCGTATCCGACGTTCTATGATACATTCGAGGAGTTGTTGTAAATTCGTGTTTGTCGGAGAGACATCCTATGATAAATCGACCGAAAATCAATCGGATACAGTGAAATAACTCACGTATTCAGATTAGGCGGGATTGTAATGCTTCCGGCTCCGGTTACAAAAGAAAGATAAACTTTCTCCACAGTCACCGTCCGCATTACAATCCCGCCTAATCCGAAAGGTTCATCATATAGGCTGTATCCGTTTAATTTCCTGCGTTCATCCAATCGGAAGTATCTCCCTGGCAATAGCAGAATTTACAGAAAACCAGTGGAAAGGGGAAACTTTATCAACTTTGTTCCCTATTTCAACCGGTTTTGTGTCAGGTTAAATAGTTTACCCCTATCAGAAGTGCCATGAATGCTGTTATTGCGATCGTGCATATGATTGCTGCTATGTTAAGGATTTTTACTGTTTTTTCTTTCAGAAGTTTAGTAATCAGAAATACCAGAAAGATGCCTATTGCTCCGCCCAGTGTATTCATGATGAGATCTGTGATATCGCTGGCGCCTATCGCAAAGATAAACTGGATTACTTCGTACAGCAGGCTGAGTCCGAAGATCGGAGCAATCTTTTTTATTGCAGGAACCTTTGGCATCAGCATACCCAGATACAGACCGACTGGAATAAACACAATAAAGTTATTCATAATCTCGTCCATATCCATTTTTCCGTTTATCACAACAGAACCGGCAAAAGGAATCAAATTGACAGATCTGTAATGTCCTAAAGCCGAAAACGAAAACTGAGTCTTAAGTAAAATAATCCATGTTAATATAGTCAAATAAATAATAAGCAGGACGAGCGTAATTTTTTGCTCTTTCTTCATATCTTTTCCCTCCTGTTCCTTTTTCTGTATACAGCATACGAGGGAATTTTTCAGATTGAGCTATAGAAATCTTTAATATTTTTTGAATTTTAAAACAAACTTTCCCGGCTACATCCCTATTGCAACCAGTTTTTTTGACTTTCATATTTATCGGAATGAGTGCCGTATCCGATAAAGCAGAAAACGGGCGGAGATGGGACGCAGGAAGACTCAAAAAGAGATGAATGGTATGTGAGGAAGGCGACTTCGAAGTAATTCGAGAGAAAAAGTTAAGGCTCCGGAAGATGATATTAAGTCTGTATATGGAGTGTTTGAGGCGAAGCCGAGTTCTCCATTTGCAGGCTTTGTATTTAATCATCTTCCGGAACCTTTAATTTTTTCCGAATTACGTAGCGGAGCCTGAAGCACATGCCGGTCATCTCGAAAAAGTATTTGCGTGTCTCATCTCCGTCCGTTTTCGAACTTTATATAATTGCCATTCAGTCCGGCACATACGGAATTTAGATCCCGGCGTCCACCGCTGCTCTTTCGATCGTCAGCCCTTTTGTGTACTTCTCCATAAATTTCTCATAACCTTCCACATCTTCCGGCACCGGATCCATTCCCGAGCCTTTTGTATCATGGAATACTTTATTATTTAAGTAGTCTGTCAGGCTTTCGCCGTCTTCTTTTCGGACAAGATAATCTGCCAGCAGAGCGATCCCCCACGCGCCGCCTTCGCCGGCGGTCTCCATGACGTATACAGGGGTGTCGATAGCTCCGGCAAGGATCCGCTGTCCGACGCCTTTTGTCTTGAACAGGCCGCCATGGCCCATCATGCGGTCAAGTTTTACATTCTCTTTTTTAAGCAGGATATCCATTCCTGTCTTCAGAGCACCGAGAGATGTGTAGAGATTCACTCTCATAAAGTTTGCAAGGTTGAATTTGCTCTCAGGGGAGCGCACAAAGAGAGGCCGGCCCTCGTCAAATCCGGTGATATGCTCGCCTGAGAAATAGTTATATGCGAGCAGTCCGCCGCAGTCGGCGTCGCCTTCAAGGGCTTTATTGTAAAGGGTCCCGAACAGCTTGTTCATATCCACGTCGATGCCGAAGCTCTCGGCAAATTCTTTGAACAGTCCTACCCATGCATTCAGGTCTGATGTACAGTTATTGCAGTGGACCATTGCCACCAGATCTCCGGCAGGTGTTGTCACAAGATCAATCTCTTCATACGGTTTTGTCAGATCTTTCTCAAGGACCGCCATGGCGAATACGCTTGTTCCGGCGGATACATTACCTGTTCTTACGGCAACACTGTTTGTGGCTGTCATACCGGTTCCCGCATCGCCCTCCGGCGGACACATAGGAATGCCTGCTGACAGATTACCGGAGGGATCAAGGAGTTTCGCTCCCTCTTCCGTCATGCTGCCCGCATCTTCACCTGCCAGAAGCACTTTCGGAAGGAGCTCGCGGATCTTCCACGGGAATCCCTTGTCTGCCACCAGATCATCGAACTGATCCAGCATCCTGCTGTCGTAATCTTTCGCCTCTATATTGATCGGGAACATACCGGCTGCATCACCGCTTCCGATCACTTTCTGTCCGGTCAGCCTCCAGTGAATATATCCTGCAAGTGTTGTAAAGAAACGCACTTTTCCCACATGATCCTCGCCGTTTAAAACCGCCTGATACAGATGGGCAATACTCCAGCGCTGAGGAATATGGTATGCGAAAAGCTCGGATAATTTTGCTGACGCCTGGCCCGTGATCGTATTTCTCCATGTACGGAACGGTACGAGCAGTTCGTCATTCTCATCAAATGCCAGATAACCGTGCATCATAGCGCTGACACCTGCTGCCGCCAGGTTCGTGACCGTGACTCCGTATTCTTCCTGAACATTTTTCACAAGATCCTGATAGCTGCCCTGCAGCCCTTTCCATATCTCATCGATATCATATGTCCAGATGTGATTCACATACTGGTTCTCCCAGTCGTAACTGCCGGACGCCACAGGCGACTTATCCACATCGATAAGTACTGACTTGATCCTGGTCGATCCCAGCTCTATTCCAAGTATCGCCTGTCCGGCGCTTATCATTTCTCTGATTTCCTCTTTGCTTCGCATTTGCGCGTTCCTCCTTCTATAGAATTCTGCCGCCGTATAAACCGGCAGACGCCTTACATCTTTCCCCGCCTGCCGGTCCGCGGTTCCGCGCCCTACAGCATCATCTTCCGCAGTTCTTCACCGCTCTTCGCGCTTAAATATGCCGGTGGGATATCGAACACTGTCCTGCATCCGCACTGTCCTTCTGCGGACAGACGATATGCCGCCCGTGCATATGCGATCAGAACCGAGGAAGTGAATTCCGGGTTGGAATCCAGCTTCAGGCTGTATTCAATGAGGTGGCTGTTCTCACCGTTCCACCCGGTCTTTCCGCTTCTGAGCACAAAGCCTCCGTGGGGAATACCGCTGTGATCTCTTTTTAATTCCTCCTCACTGATAAAATGTACTGTTGTATCATAATCCGAGAAATAGTTGGGCATGGTCTTGATCTCTTCCTCAACCTTGGCTGCATCTGCGCCTTCTTCGAGGACGACGAAGCACTCTCTCGTATGTTTCTGCCTCGTAGTAAGATCCGGATTTTCTCCATTTCTGACAGCTTCAAGCGCCGCATTTACAGGGATCGTATACTGCTTCGCATCCTTAACGCCCTCAACTCTGCGAATAGCGTCAGAATGCCCCTGGCTTACACCCTTGCCCCAGAAAGTATAATCCTTTCCGTCCGGCAGAATCGCATTAGCGTACAGTCTGTTCAGGGAAAACATTCCCGGATCCCAGCCTACGGAGATGATGCCGATCTTGCCGGCTTCTTTCGCGGCCGCATCCACATTCGCATAATGCTCCGGGATCTTTGCGTGGGTATCAAAGCTGTCGATGACATTGAACATGCGTGCATACTCAGGCGTCTGCGTCGGAAGATCCGTAGCGCTTCCGCCGCAGAGGATCATAACGTCAATCTTATCTTTCCACTCTCCAGCCTCATCCGCCCGGCATACGGGTACACCTTCCGTCAATATCGTAACGTCGGCAGGATCCCTGCGGGTAAATACAGCCGCAAGTTCCATGTCCGGATTCTGTTTTACGGCACACTCGATACCTCTCCCGAGATTTCCATAACCTGATATACCTATTCTGATACTCATTTTCTTCTACTCCTTTACTTCTTGTAGTATTTCGCTGTTATTATACAGTTCCCCGGGCGGGTTTGCAATGAATACCGGTAAAACAGGCCCAACATTTCTGTACTGTTTATTTCCTGTATGCAACTTCATTCCATCTCAGTTCGTTCTTGAGATTTCTGATAGTCGTATCCTTGTCAATATAAACCGCCTCGATACCCATGGCTGCCGCCCAGTCTCCCATCTGCTCGCTTGTCAGATCGTAGGAGAACGCCGTATGATGCGCACCGCCGCAGAGGATCCACGCCTCTGCACCTGTCTGCAGGTTCGGCTCCGGAGTCCAGAATGCTGTTGCCACCGGAAGTTTCGGCATCGGTTTCTCAGTCTTCTTACAATTCACATCATTGATGATCAGGCGGAACCGGTCGCCGAGATCAATCAGGGAAGTAGCCACAGCCGGACCTGTCTTCGCTGTGAATACAAGTCTTGCCGGGTCTTCTCTGTCTCCCATGGAGAGGGGCTGCACTTTGATACTGATCGGACCGTCGGAGATCGTCGGACACACTTCCAGCATATGTGCCTGAAGGATTCCTTCTTTGCCCGGAACCAGGTTGTATGTGTAGTCTTCCATAAAGGATGTTCCCTTGGCGTCTTTCATGCCCTCTGTCATGATCTTCATAATACGCACCATAGCGGCTGTCTTCCAGTCTCCCTCCGCTCCGAAACCGTAGCCCTTCTGCATCAGTCTCTGGATTGCAAGACCCGGAAGCTGTTTCAGGCTGCCCAGATCGCCGAAATGCGTAACGATGGCCTGATAGTTCTTCTCCTCCAGGAACCGCTCGAATCCGATCTCAATCTGAGCCTGTACAGCCACATGGCGGCGGAACTCTTCCGGATCTCTTCCTTCAAGCAGGATATCATATGTATCGTAGTACTCATCTGTAAGCGCCTTCACATCACTCTCAGATACGGCTTCTACAGCCTCCGCAATCTCGTTGACCGGATAAGCGTCTACCTCCCAGCCGAACTTGATCTGCGCCTCTACTTTATCGCCGTCCGTCACAGCCACATTTCTCATGTTGTCGGCCACTCTCATGACACGGACATGGCTGCTCTCGATGACGCCCACTGCCGTGCGCATCCAGGATGCGATCTTCTTCTGCACTTTTTCATCTTCCCAGTAACCCACGATCACTTTCCTCTCGATACCCATGCGTGTGAAGATATGGCCGAACTCACGCCCGCCGTGGGCAGACTGATTTTCATTCATGAAGTCCATGTCGATCGTATCATATGGAATCTCACGGTTAAACTGGGTATGCAAGTGAAGCAGCGGCTTCCTGTACTCCTGAAGTCCGAGGATCCATGATTTTGCGGGGGAAAACGTATGCATCCATGTGATAACACCTGCACACGTCTCGTCCATATTCGCCTCGTTGAATGTTTTTCTGATCAGCTCATTTGTGATCAGCGTCGGCTTCAGTATAACCTCATAGGGAAGGTTTCCCGACTCGTTGAGCTTCCCCACAATGATTCTGGAGTGCTCCGCCACATGGGCAAGACACTCATCTCCGTAAAGATCCTGTGATCCTGTGCAGAACCAGAATTTGTACTCTTTTCTTTTTAACATTTTTGTATCCTCCTTATATAAATAAATTATTTGTGTCCTGTGCACGACGGTACTATTTTTCTCCCGGCTGTCCGTAATATGCGTTCGCTCCGTGTTTCCTGTAGTAATGTTTGTCCTGGAGTTCCTGCGGTGCAGGCTTTACCTCCGGATTGATCAGCTCGCAACGTGCAGCCATCTTTGCCACTTCCTCCGTGACAACAGCATTGTGCACCGCCTCATGAGCGTCCTTGCCCCATGTAAATACACCGTGATTCTTGCAGAGAACCGCTGGAACCGCAATATAATCTTTGTTCAGTCTCTCAAACTCATCAGCGATCAGAACGCCTGTATTTTTCTCATATGCTTCTTCGATCTCCTCTTTCGTAAGATTTCTCACGCAGGGGATCTCGCCATAGATATAATCCGCATGTGTGGTTCCATAGCATGGAATATCTCTTCCCGCCTGGGCCCAGCTCGTCGCCCATGATGAATGTGTGTGTACGACCCCGCCGATCTGCGGGAAACGATTGTAAAGCACCATGTGGGTCGGTGTATCTGAGGAAGGATTGTATCTTCCCTCAACTTTATTTCCATTCAGATCGACAACAACCATGTCGTCGGGCGTCAGCCTGTCATACTCTACCCCGCTTGGCTTGATAACGAACAAGCCGCTCTCACGGTCTATCCCGCTTACATTTCCCCAGGTAAATGTTACAAGGTTGTATTTGGGCAGAAGCATATTCGCTTCATAGACTTCTTTCTTTAATTGTTCCAGCATAATTATTTCCTCCTTATCCTGTCTTTCTAAATCTCATGGATCACCCGCACGGAGCTGCGTATCACAAGTTCCGGCTCAAATTCCTCTGTCTCCAGCTCTTCCTTCCTCAGAATCCGGCCAATGATCTTTTCTGCCGCAGTCTTTCCCAGACTTTCCACAGGGTTTTCCACAGAAGTTAACGGCACAGAACAGAATTTTGCAAGCCCGGAATTGTCGATTCCTACAATGGACAGATCTTCCGGCACCCGCAGCCCGGACTTCTGAAAAATGCCGACCAGCTTATACGCCGTCTCATCGTTATAACAGACACAGGCCGTACACCCTTTCAGCCTCTTTAAAAACTTTGCGCTCTCCTCTTCCATGGATCTTAATTCCTCTGAATCGATCCATATGACCTGATCCCCGCGTATCCTGATATCCCGTTCCATCAGAGCATCTGTATAGCCCGCATATCTGAGATGCCCCTGTCCGTCATCCGCTTTAAATATGCCGCCTATCCGGATATGTCCGCACTCTGCGAGATGTTTCGCGGCAAGATATCCCGCCTTCTGGTCATCCATACTGACATGTGGAATATCCAGTTCCCTGTAATAGCTGTTTACAAACATGACCGGTATCCCGAGCCTTTCAAGTTCTCTATACAGCTCCAGGTTCGGATTGGGCAGGGCGCTCTTCACGGTCTCTGCAATGATCCCGTCCACCGACTGAGTGCGGATGAACTCCCGCAGCAGCATCCTCTCCTTTTCCACTGCATTGTCCGTCATGGAAATCTGCAGCGTACATCCCTCCCTGGAAAGCACAGACTCAATCCCCTTTATAATAGAAGGGAAGATATATGTATCTACATAAGTCAGCATGACGGCAATCCGGATCTCTTTTCCCGTATAACGCCGCGTATTCACTGTCACATAGGTTCCGCTGCCTCGTCGCCCCTCAACGATCCCGTTCTCCGTGAGTTCCTCCATGGCACGCCGGACGGTCTGCCGGCTGACACCGAACTGTTCCATCAATTCGTTTTCGGAAGGCAGCTTATCCCCCCGGCATAACATTCCATTTTCAATCTCCTGCCGGATCCATTCTACAATCCGCTCATATTTTTTCTGCATCCGCCAGCCCCTTTCTTTGTTTCTCCCATCCGTTCACCACTTTATAAATAAACTATATAGCATAACAACTTTCAATACAATTCGCAATTCAGCTAAATATTTTATCGGATTTTTGGCATAAAATAAGAAGTTGTACTGTTTTTTGTTTTCATAAGCAATACAACTTCTATATTCAATCCTCATTACAAAAATCCCCTATAAACAGTGAATATTCACTGTTTATAGGGGATTTTACTCAAAATCTCAACACAGACTCCGCATTACGCGTTCATCTGTTTTGCTACTTCCTCTGCAAAGTTCTCTTCTTTCTTCTCGATTCCTTCGCCTGTCTCATAACGAACAAACTTTGTAACTGTTACTTTTGCGTTGTTTTCTTTTGCTACTTTATCAACGTATTTTGCAACAGTCAGATCGCTGTCCTGTACATATACCTGATCAAGCAGGCAGATCTCTTTCATCTCTTTGTTGAGACGTCCAATGATCATCTTCTCGATAATGTTGTCCGGTTTCTCCGGGTTCTCTTTCTTAGCCTGAGCAAGAAGAATCTCTTTCTCGTGATCCATGAACTCCTGAGATACTTCATTTCTGGATACATACTTCGGAGACATAGCTGCAACCTGCATAGCCACATTCTTCAGGCATGTCTTAATCTCATCGTTTACTACGTCTGTATCAGCAACTACGAGAACACCGATACGTCCGCCGCCATGGATATAGGATACAACACATCCGTTCTCAGCTTCTACTCTCTCGAATCTTCTGATATTCAGATTCTCTCCGATCACTGCGATCTTCTCTACAAGAGCATCTTTTACGGTCTTGGATGTATCTGCTGCCCAAGCCTCTGCCATGAAAGAATCCATGTCAGCCGGGTTGTTATCTGCAACCTGATTTACAACTGTCTCAACGAATCCCTGGAACTCATCGTTCTTTGCAACGAAATCCGTCTCAGAGTTAACCTCAACGATAGCTGCAACCTTGTCATCTCTTACGACAGTCTTAACAATACCCTCTGCTGCGATTCTGCCGGCTTTCTTCTCAGCCTTTGCCTGTCCGTTCTTTCTGAGGAACTCAACAGCTGCGTCCATATCGCCGTTTGTCTCTGTAAGGGCTTTCTTGCAGTCCATCATTCCTGCGCCTGTCATTTCTCTTAATTCTTTTACCATTCCTGCTGTGATTGCCATGATAAATTCCTCCATTAAATCAAGATATTACTCTTCTACAGCCTCTTCAACTTCTGCCTCTTCAGCAGCCTCTACTTCATAGTAGTCTTCCTCTGCATCAGCAGCTGCTCCCTGGTTTGCTTCGATGACAGCATCAGCCATCTTGGAAACGATCAGTTTCACTGCTCTGATTGCATCGTCGTTACCCGGGATTACATAGTCAAGCTCTTCCGGATCACAGTTTGTATCACAGATACCGATCAGTGTGATTCCCAGTGTGTGCGCTTCCTGTACGCAGATTCTCTCTTTTTTCGGGTCAACTACGAAGATTGCATCCGGCAGTCTCTTCATCTCTTTGATACCGCCAAGGTTCTTTTCAAGTTTAGCCCACTCTTTTTTCAGTGCGATAACTTCTTTCTTCGGAAGTACGTCGAATGTTCCGTCTTCTGACATAGCCTCGATCTCTTTCAGACGTTTTACACGGCTCTGGATCGTCTTGAAGTTTGTGAGCATACCGCCCAGCCATCTCTCGTTTACATAGAACATACCGCAGCGCTCTGCCTCTGTCCTGATGGCATCCTGAGCCTGCTTCTTTGTTCC